>NZ_JBHUWW010000043.1:0-57373 GCF_042669755.1 Kitasatospora sp. NPDC057223
CCGTCAGATGACGGGCCGCGGGCTCCGGAGAAAGCGGGGGTGCCTGGCTCAGGCGCCGGTGGCCGACTTGGTGTTCTCGGCCGCCGTGGTGATGTTGACCGGCGTCACGGCCGGACGCGGCTGCTCGGCAGCCGGCGACGCGGTGGACGCGGCGGTGGCGTTCTTGGCGGCGGCGTCGACCGGCGGGTCGTCCTCGCGCAGCGCCTTGGTCTCCGCCTTCAGAATGCGCATCGACTTACCGAGGCCGCGGGCCATCTCGGGCAGCTTCTTCGAGCCGAAAAGCAGGATAATGACAGCCAGCACCACCAGGAGGTGCCAGGGCTCCAGACCGTTACGCAGCATCCCTGACCACCGGTCCCTTCGATTCTCGCCGTTGCAGGGCCGGGCGGGCCGCCCGACTTGGCCAGTATGCCTGTTGAATGCGTCGAACGTATACACCGCCGGGGAAACGGTGGTCAACGAGCCGGGGCCGTCCGGGTGGAACAGGGCACCCGGCCGCTCACGCGGTCCGGACCTTGTTCCACCCGGACGGCCCCGGCCGGCGGGGGTGTCAGACGGCGGCCGGCTCGGGCCGCGCCTGCTTCGGGTGGGCGGCCGGCACCGGCAGGTGCCGCAGCAGCCGGTAGGCCAGCACCGAGGCCCCCACCATGAAGAGCAGGCCGACGACCGCCGCCACGTGCAGCCCGTCCGTGAACGCGGACCGGGTGACCGCCAGCAGGTCGCCGCCGAGGCCGCCCGGCAGCTGCCCGGCCACCGAGACCGCGCCGCCCAGGGTGTCCTGCGCCGCGCGGGCCGCCCCGGCGGGCAGCCCGGCCGGCAGCGCGTCGTCCAGCCCGCCGCGGTAGACCGCCGCACCGGCCGCGCCGAGCAGTGCGATCCCCAGCGAGCTGCCCAGCTCGACGGCCGTCTCCGAGGTCGCCGAGGCGGCCCCGGCCTGCTCCGGCGGCGCGGCCGAGACGACCATCTCGGCGGTGAGCGTCATGGTGCCGACACTGCCGGCCGCCAGCACCCCGGCGCCGGTCAGGATCAGGGCCAGCGGGGAGTGCGGGCCGACCTGCGTCATCACCGCGAACCCCACCGCGCCGATCAGGAAGCCGCCCGCCATCAGGTACGCCGGGCGGACCTTGCCGGCCAGCGCCCCGCCCGTCCCCACCGCCGCGCCGACCCCGACGCTCGGCACCAGCGCCCAGAGCGCGGCGGCCAGCGGGCTCATGCCCTTGACCAGCTGCAGGTACTGCGAGGTGAACAGGGTGAAGCCCATCATGGCGAACATCGCGATCGTGTTGACGGTGATCGCGCCGCTGAAGGTGCGGATCCGGAACAGGCTCAGGTCGATCAGCGGGTGCGCCGCGGCGCGCTGCCGCAGGAGGAACGCGAGGCCGAGCAGCAGGCCGGCCGGCACGGCCAGGGCGGGCAGCAGGCTCCAGCCCTCGATGGCGATGGTCTTGACGCCGTAGACGAGCGGCAGGATCGCCGCCATCGAGAGGGCGGCGCCGGGCAGGTCGAAGCTGCCGGAGCGCGGCGCGCGGTACTCGGGGAGCAGTACGGGTGCGACCAGCAGGACCAGGGCCATCACGGGGACGGCGATCACGAAGGCCGAGCCCCACCAGAAGTGGCCGAGCATCAGCCCGCCGGCCACCGGCCCGAGCGTGGCGCCGCCGGTGAGAGCCCCGCCCCAGGCGCCCAGTGCGATCTGGCGCTGCCGGGGGTCGTGGAACATGTTGCGGATCAGCGCGAGGGTCGAGGGCATCACGGTGGCGCCGGCGACGCCGAGCAGGGCGCGGGCGGCGATCAGCTGGTCGGCGCTGCCCGACCAGGCGGCGAGCAGCGAGGCCCCGGCGAAGCCCGCCGCGCCGATCATCAGCAGCCGGCGGCGGCCGATCCGGTCGCCCAGCGCGCCCATGGTGATCAGGAACCCGGCGAGCAGGAACGAGTAGATGTCCATGATCCACAGCTGCTCGGTGCCGCTCGGCGCCAGGCTCGTGCTGATGAACGGGACGGCGAAGAAGAGGACGCCCATGTCCATGGAGAGGACCAGGACGGGGAGCAGGAGGACCACGAGGCCCAGCCATTCGCGGCGGCCGGCGAGGCCGTGGGAGGAGGTCATGGAGAAGACGGTACGGGCGTGTCAGACACTTGTCTAGTACGTATGTCTAAATCGCTCGTCCAAGACATCTGTCCATAACTGGCGTACGATCCTGACCATGGGAAACAGGGAAGACCTGCTGACAGGCGCCAAGCGCTGCCTGTACGAGAAGGGCTACGGGCGCACCACCGCCCGTGACATCGCCTCCGCCTCCGGCGTCAGCCTGGCGGCCATCGGCTACCACTTCGGCTCCAAGGAGGCGCTGCTCAACCTGGCGCTGATCGAGGCCACCGGGGAGTGGGGCGAGGCCCTCGCCCACGCGGTGACCGCGGCGCGGGCGAGCTCCGACGACCCCGAGCAGCAGTTCGCCGCCGTCTGGGACGAGGTGCTCAAGACCTTCGTCGAGCACCGCGGCCTCTGGGCCTCGCAGATCGAGGCGATCGCCCAGACCGAGCACTCCCCGGAGCTGCGGGACGAACTCGCCAAGGTGCAGCGGATGGGCCGGCTCGCCCTCTCCGCCCACTTCCAGGACCTGGACGAGGTGCCCGACAACGAGACCGAGCTGTCGCGCGGCATCTTCTACCAGGCCCTGCTGAGCGGCCTGGCCCTCCAGTGGCTGGCCTCCCCGGACCAGGCCCCCACCGGACAGGACTTCCTGCGCGGCCTCAAACTGGTGAGCGCCACCGTCCTGAGGCCGTAACGCCGGCCGGTGGCGCGCCTCGGACCGGCGGGCCGGTAGTTCGTCCGGGCGTCCGCATCCGCCGCGCTAGCCTCCGCCCATGACGGGGACGGGCAGATATCGGTGGCGCACGCGCCTGCGGACGCGACTGCCGTGGGTCCTGGTGGACTCCGGTCTCGCAGCCAAGGGGAAGCGGGACTGCGGGGCACACGAGTGGTGCAACCACGACGACGTGTCTGCCCGGTGCTACCACTGCGAGGCGGGGGAACGGCCCTGGATCTCCGATGCCCCGGTTCCGCCCGGCCGAGGGTCCGACCCGGGCCGCTAGTTGGTCACGGCCGTCAGCAGGACGACGGAGTCCACGTGGGCCAGCAGGCCGTGGCGCTCCGGGGGGAGGGCCTGGAGCTGGCCGGTGGAGAGCTCCTCGTGGCGGCCCGCGATGGTCAGGGACACCCGGCCGCGCAGCACCTGGAGGCTGGCGGCGACCGGGGCGTTGTGCTCGTCCAGGGAGGTGCCGGCGGTCAGCGCGATCACGGTCTGGCGCAGCACGCCGTCGTGGACCACCAGATGGGCGCTGCGCCCGTGCGGGCCGGCGGCGGCCTTCGCGGCCTGGTCGTCGGCGAGCTGTACGAGATCGTCCATCGGGTCCTCCTGCTGCTCCTGGCGGGTCTCCCGTTCGTGACCCTAGGTCGGCCGGGGCCCCTCCCGCACCCCGGCCGCCGCAGGGGCGCCCCGTCGGCGCCACTCCTTCGGCTCCGCCCGGAATGCGGGATCGGACGGCCTCGCCGATGGTGGTCACATGGCGAATCAGAATGTCTTCGGCGGATTCCAGGTCAACCGCTCGCTGCTGGCGGGCGGCGCGGTGCTCACCGGCATCGGAGCCGTACTCGGGCTGGCCGGCGCGGCCATGGTGGGCGTGGCGCTCGCCTCGGCCGGGCGCGGGTGGGTGCAGCAACTGGACACCCCGCCCAGCGCGTTGGCGAGCCGGACGCTGCGCGAGGCGAAGGTCGCCTCGATGGCGGGCTGGGAGGCCTGGCGGGCCGAACACGGCTCATCGAACTGAACGACCGGCGAACTGAACGACCGGCGAACCGGCGACCGGCGGACCGGCCCGCCGCGCTGCCCCGGCGGGCCACCGCCTACCGGGGCAGCTTCGCCGTGACCGCCTCGCGCAGCACCTGCTTGACCAGCTTCCCGGTCGGGTTGCGCGGCAGCGGCCCCGGGTGGAACACCAGGTGGGCGGGTACCTTGAAGGCGGCGAGCCGCCCCGCGACGTGTTCGCGCAGCGCGTCCTCGGCCGCGGTGGCGCCGGGGCGCAGCACGACCACGGCCGCGACCTCCTCGCCGAGCGCCGGGTGCGGCACGCCGAGGACGGCGGCGTCCTCGACCGCGGGGTGCCCGCAGAGCACGCCCTCCACCTCCACGCAGTACACGTTCTCGCCGCCCCGGATCACCATGTCCTTGAGCCGGTCGACGATGTAGACCTCGCCGTCCCGCAGCCGGGCCAGGTCGCCGGTACGGAACCAGCCGTCGCGGAACGCGGCCCCGGTGGCCGCCGCGTCACCCCGGTAGCCGCGGAAGACCTGCTGGCCGCGCAGCCACAGCTCGCCGACCTCGCCGTCCGGCAGCGCAGCGCCGGCCGGGTCGGCCGGGTCGGCTATCCGGACCTCGACGGCGGGGCACGGGCGCCCGACGCTGTCCGGGTGCTCGCGGTAGCGGTCGCCCAGATTGGCGAGCACGCCGCCGCAGGTCTCGGTCAGCCCGTAGCCGTTGCGGACGTCGACCCGGCCGTCGAAGCGGGCCGTGATCCGCGGGGCCAGCCCGGGCGGCGCGGCGGCGCCGCCGGTGCTGATCATGGCGAGGCTGGGCAGCCGCGCGCCGCCGAGGTCGGCGGCGTCCAGCAGGCCGAGCGCGGTGGTGGGCACGCCGGTGAAGGTGGTGACCCGGTGGAGGTCGATCAGGCGCAGGGCCTCGGCGGGATCCCACTTGCGCAGCAGGACGGCCGTGCCGCCGCCCGTCATCACCGGCAGCATCGTGGTGAACGCGGCGACGTGGAAGAACGGGAACGTCATCAGCACGGTCTGCGGCCGGACGCCGGCGAGTTCGCCGCCCGCGCAGAGCACCGCGGTGGCCGCGAAGAACCGGGGCGTGACGGCGGCGGCGCACCAGGCGGCGTGGGTGGCGGCCACGGCCTTGGGGCGGCCGGTGGTCCCCGACGTGTAGAGCAGCGTGGCGTCGGCGCCCGGATCGATCGGTGCGTCCGGTGACGTGGTGCCGGGGGCCGGGGCCGGCAGGTCCTCGAAGCGCTCCGCCCAGGGGCGCGGCGGGGCGCCGACGGTCAGCAGCCGGGGGCGGTCGGCGGCCGGGCGGCGGGCGAGCCACGGCTCGATCCGGTCGGCCCGCTCCCGGTCGGCGATCACCACGGCGGGCGCGCAGTCGTCCAGCGCGTACGCCAGCTCCTGTGCCTCCCACCAGGCGTTGAGCGGTACGGCGACCAGGCCGGCCGCCTGCGCGGCCCAGAAGGCGATCTGCCACTCGGGGAGGTTGGACATCGCGATCACCACCCGGTCGCCGGCGCGCAGCCCGTACCCGTCGAGCAGACGGTGCGCCAGGGCGGCGGCCCTGGCGTAGTGCTCGGCGAAGGTGAGGACGGTGCCGTCGGCGAGCAGGAACGGGCGGTCGCCGTGTGCGCGGGTGGCGTCCAGCAGCTCGCGCAGGGTGCGCGGGCCGTCGTCGTAGTGCGGGCCGGCGGGGGTGCCGGTGACGGCGAAGGGCATGCCGGGCGCGCGGAGGGCGGCCTGCACGCGGGTCACCAGGGCGAGGGAATCGCTGGTCATGACGTCCTCCGGGGCGGCGTCGCCGGGGCGCCGGCGGGGCGGGCGGCAGCGGGCCCGCGCCCGGGGGCGGGGCCGCTGCCGCGACGACGCTACAGGCCGAGCGACTTGGCGATGATGCTGCGCATGACCTCGCTGGTGCCGCCGTAGATCCGGAAGACCCGGTTGTCGGTGTAGAGGCGGGCGATCGGGTACTCCAGGATGTAGCCGTAACCGCCGTGCAGCTGGAGGCACTTGTCGATCACGACCGAGGCCGACTCGGTGCAGAACAGCTTGGCGGCGGCGGCGTCCGCGACCGTCAGTTCGCCGCTCTGGTAGAGCTCCAGGGCGCGGTCGACCATCGACTGCTGGGCGACCGCCTGGGCCTCGCAGTCGGCCAGCGTGAACTTGGTGTTCTGGAACTCGGCGACGGCCTTGCCGAACACCTTGCGGTCCTTCACGTACTGGACGGCGAAGCGGACGGCCGCCGCGGTGGCGGCGTACGCGCCGACCGCGATGGCGAGGCGCTCCTGCACCAGGTTGTGGGTCAGGTAGCCGAAGGCCTTGCCCTCCTCGCCGAGCAGGTCCGCCACCGGCACCCTGACGTCGGTGAAGGAGAGCTCGGCGGTGTCGGAGGTGCGCAGGCCGATCTTCTGCAGCTTGCGGCCGACCGCGTAGCCCTCGGACTTCGTGTCCACGCACAGGATCGACAGGCCCGCCCGGCGGTCGGCCGGGTCGTGCGGCGCGGTGCGGCAGATCACCAGCACCAGGTCGGCGAGCACACCACCGGTGATGAACGTCTTGGCGCCGTTGAGCACGTAGTGCGTGCCGTCCTCGGACAGCTTCGCGGTGGTCGTGATGCCCGCGAGGTCGGAGCCGGCGCCCGGCTCGGTCATCGCGATGGCGGTCATGATGTCGCCGGACACGAAACCGGGCAGCCAGCGCTGCTTCTGCTCCTCGTTCGCGTACTCCATCAGGTAGGGCAGCACCAGGCCGGTGTGCACGCCGGAGGAGCCGAAGGACACGCCCGCGCGGGCGACCTCCTCGGTGACGACGGCCTGGTACTTGAAGCCCGTCTCGCCCGCGCCGCCGTACTCCTCCGGGACCTCGATGCCGTAGACGCCGAGCGCACCGAGCTTGCGGTAGAAGTCGCGCGGCGGGTGCCCCTCGGCCTCCCAGCTCTCGTAGACCGGGGTGACCTCCTTGGCGATGAAGTCCCGGATGGTCTCCCGGAAGGCCTCGTGGTCCTCGTTGAACACGGTGCGGCGCACGGTGGCGCTCCCTTCGGTGATGCTCCTGCAGGGGGCCCGGCGCGCTCGGCCGCCAGGTGGATCGCGGCACAAGTTAATCGTGGGTAGCTTTCGCTGTCCAGGGCTTGCGCGGGCCCTGCCGGAGCACGGTCAGGATGCTGCCACGATGGCCCACCTGGGACGATCCGGCGATGCGGGCCGGCCTCCCCTCCCCGCCGGGGCGGACCCGGACGTGGCCGGGGGCCCGCCCCCGCGCTGGTGGGGCGGGCCCCCGGCCCGGTGTCGTTCAGGTGCTGTCGTTCAGGTGCTGTCGTTCAGGGTGCTGTCGATAGGGGTGCGGTCGTCCCGGCGGTGCCGGACCGGCTCTAGTACAGGACGAAGGGGTAGTAGACCTGGTGCGAGAAGTTGCCGTTGCCCTGCAGGGCTGCGACGCCGCCCGAGTTGCCGGCCACCCCGGCGGTGTTGTTCTGGTTGGCGCCGCCGGAGCCGGTGGCCGTCTGCTGGGAGCCGTTCGCGTTGCCGAGGACGCCGCCGACGATGTTGCCGGAGCCGGTGTTGCCCACGATGCTGCTGTTCGCGTGGTCTGCGGCGGCCGCGCCGTTGTCGGCCTGGGCGGTGCCGGCGCCGGCGAGGAGGAAGGCCCCGAGGGCGGTGACGACGGCGGCTGTGCGAATGCGGGACACGGTGGTCTCCTAGAGGAGTCGGTGCGAGAAGTGGCGCTCCGGAGTGGCCGCCCCGGGTGCGCCGTTCCTGACGTCGCACCGTCAGCATTCACCAGGTCAGAAGCCTGATTCCACCGAATGGGGCACAATTCGCCCGATGGTGTGACAGCGGGTTTCGGCCGCGGTTTTAAGAAATGGTCGGCGCAATAGTCGTACTGGCACACTGTGGCCTCATGTCTGAAGGCCACCGTTCCGGTCCCGTGCCCGCCGAAGATCTGCGTACGACCGAGGTCGACCTCGGCGGTCTGGTGAGCGTCCTCGCCACGCACCTCTACTCCACGCCGCTGGTCGCCCTGCGCGAACTCGTCCAGAACGCCCACGACTCGCACACCCGGCGCCGCCTGGAGGACCCGGACGCGGCCCACACCCCGCTGATCCGGGTCCGCGGCGACGCGGCCCGGCGCACCGTCGGCATCGAGGACACCGGCGCCGGCCTGACCGAACCGGAGATCCACGCCTACCTGGCCACCGTCGGCACCGGCTACACCCGGCTGCTGCGCGAGGTCACCGGCAACGACGAGCTGATCGGCGCGTTCGGCCTCGGCTTCCTGTCGGCCTTCTCGGTCGCCGACGAAGTCACCGTCACCACCACCTCGCACCGCGAACCCGCCCTCGGCCACCGCTACCGCAGCCGCGGCGGCGAGCAGTACAGCGTCGAGCCGGTGGCCGCCCGCCCCGCCCCCGGCAGCCTCGTCGAGCTGACCCTGAAGGCCGAACACGCCCACCTCGCCGACGAGGACGCGCTGCGCGAGGTGCTCGCCCGGTACTGCGTCCTGCTGACCGTCCCGGTGTACGTCGGCGACGACGAGCGGCCGGTCAACGACGTCCCGGTGCCGTGGCGCCACGAGATCCCGGGCGACCGGCACGCCGCCCGGATGCGCTTCGCCGCCGCCTTCGGCCGCCGGTTCGAACCGCTGACCGCCTTCCCCGTCAGCCCGGCCGAGGACGGCAGCACCGACGCGGCCGGCCTGCTCTGGGTGCAGGACGGCGGCACGTACGGCAGCACCGACAACCGCGACCTCGCCGTCTACCTGCGCGGCATGCTGCTCTCCGACGACGCCCGCGACCTGCTGCCCGGCTGGGCCGGCTTCATCGGCGGCGTGGTCGAGTCCAGCCGCCTCACCCCGACCGCCAGCCGCGAGGACCTCCAGCGCGACGAGCACTACCGGGCCCTCCAGCAGGCCCTCACCGACGCCATCGTCGACGGCCTCTACGAGACCGCCCGGCTGCACCCCGCCGCCTGGCGCCGGATCCTCTCCCGGCACGGCCAGGACCTCCTCGGCGCCGCGCTCTGCGACGACCGGCTGTTCACCCTGCTCGCCGACGACGTCCCGGTGCCCACCTCGCAGGGCGACCTGACGGCCGGCGCGCTGCGCGCGGCGGGCGGCGGAGCGGTGCACATCGCGCTCGGCAGCAGCGGCGGGTTCGAGGAGATGCTCTACCGCGCGATGCAGGTGCCGATCGCGCGCGGCGACCGCTACGCGGTCCTGCCCTTCCTGCGCCGCTACGCGCAGCTGCGGGACTGCCGGATCGTCGAACTCGGCAGCGAGAGCGGCAACCGCGAGCTGTTCCGCGAGCCCGGGCAGCCGCTGCCCGCCGAGGAGAGCGCCTGGCTGGCGGCCGCCCTCGCCGACGACGGCGAGCAGCTCGTGCCGGCCCGCTTCGACCCGCCCGGCCTGCCGCTCGTCCTGGTGCCCGACCGCGAGGCCGAGCTCAAGGCCAGGATCGAGGACGACCGGGCCGACTCCCGCATCCCGTCCGCCGCCCTGCGGCTCGCCCGCGCCTTCACCGCCCGCACCGACGGCGAGGTCAAGGCCCGGCTGTACCTCAACCTCGCCGCGCCCGCCGTCCAGGACCTGCTGGCCGCCTACCGGGCCGGGCACACCGGCGCCGCCACCGCCGCCGGGCTGCTCCGCTCCCTCAAGGTGATCATGGCCGCGGCGGCCGGCTCGGCCGCAGGCGACCTGACCGCCGCGCTGGCGGGCGTCGGCACCGCCGTCGCCGCCCTCACCGCCGCCGAGCCGGCCGGCCTGCCCGCCGTGCCGGACACCCTGCCGGAGGGGGAGCAGCCGTGAACCCGGACGGACTGTCAGCGCCGGCCCGCACACTCGTCAGCAGCACACCGCACGGCCCGCAGGGGGAGAACACATGAGCACCGACATCTGGGCCTGGGTCCACGACACCCACCGGCAGCTCGCCGAGCAGGGCCACCACCGGCTCGCCGACGCCATCTACGAACTCCCCGGCCACGCCAACGAGGGGCGCAACGACCAGCTCGACGCGGTCTTCCCCGAGGCGCTCGCCGCCGCCCGGGCGCTGGAGCTGCCCTGGGTCGAGGTCTACCTGCGGCACTGGCGGATGCAGAACCTGCTGAACAAGCGCCACCAGGGCGAGCAGGCCCTCCCCGAGGTGGTGGACCTGCTGGAGTTCGCCCACCGCGAGCAGACCGCGAGCTGCCCGCAGTCGGTCTGCGTGGTGCAGGACTTCGCGATCTGCCACGCCCGGGTCGACGGCCCCGGCTACGTACCGGAGCGCCTCGCCGTGCTGGAGGAGACGCTGGAGCGGATCGAACCCGCCCGGGCCTGCTTCGACTGTCTGTCCCGCGAGTACTCCGACACCCTGGAGGACGACGGGCGCCCCGCCGACGCGCTCGCCCACCTCGACACGGCCGCCGCCCGGATGCAGGCCGCCGGCCAGCGGCTCTCCCTGCACTTCCACCACGCCCGGGCCGGCTCCCTGAACCTGCTCGGCCGGCACGAGGAGATCCTCCCGCTGCTCGACGCCGCCGAGAAGGCCGAACAGGCCCGCGGCGGCGGACTCGACGACAGCGACCGCCGCTGGGGCGCCCTGCTCCGGGCCCGCGCGCTGGCCCGGCTCGGCCGCAGCGACGAGGCGCTCGCCCTGCTGCCGCCGCTCGCCGAGGCCGAGCAGTACGCGGACCTGCGGCCGATCTGGGCCGCCACCGTCGAGATCCTGGCCGGCGCCGGCGCCCACGAGAACACCGCCGGACTCGGCGCCGCACTGACCGGCTGGGTCGGCTACCTGGACTCCACCGGCTCCCACCGCCCCTGCGTGGACCTGCTGCTGACCGCCGGGCGGCTCGCGCTCGCCCGCGGCGCCCGTACGGTCGCGCTGACCCTCGCCGCCACCGGCGGACGCAAGCTCACCCAGCTGCGCCGCACCGACGGCGTGGCCGAGCAGGTCGCCGCGCTGCGGGCGGCCGCCGAGGCGCTGCCGGTGGCGGAGCCGCCCGCCGCCGCCGACCTGCTCGCGCTGCCGGCCGGCCGCGACGGCGACCCGGAGGCGGACGCCGACCTGCTCGCCGCCGCGCACGCCCGCCACCAGGGCGACCCGGCCGCCGACCCGGCCGTCGGCAGCGACCTGGTCGTCCGGCTGGCCGCCCTGCTCGGCGGCCTGGGCCACACCCGCGCCGCCACCGACCTGCTCTGGCAGCGCCTCGACGAGGACCCGGGCCACGAGCAGCTGCCGGGCCTGCTGGCCTCCGTCCTGATCGACGCCGGCGACGCCGAGGGCGTCCGCCGCCTCAGCGAGCGCCAGCACGCCGCCAACCCGTCCGACGCGTACTGGACGCGGGCCCGCTGGGCCGCCGCCGAGAGCCGCTGGGCCGAGGTCGGCGAGCACTGCGCGGCGCTGCTGGCGCTGGACCCCGACCGGATCAACCCCCGCCGGCTCGCCGCCGGCGCCGCCACCGAGCTGGGCGACCACGTGCGGGCCCAGCGGCTGTACGAGGAGATCCTGGAGCACGCCCTCCCGGTCGAGGGCACCGCGCCCGAGGAGCTGTACCGCACCGTCCAGCCGCAGGACCTCTGGCACCTGGTCACCGCCGCCAGCGCCAACCGGGACTGGCCCGCGGTACGCGCCACCGGCGCCCGGCTCGGCATCGAGTTCGACGAGCCCGCCGGGCCGGTCGACGAGGAGTGGCAGACGGTCACCATCCGGGCCACCCGCGCCAACGGCGCCGGCGTCGACCTCCCGGCCGTGCGGACGGGACCGGCCACCGCCCGCATCGTCCCGGTGCTCGGCGACGACGTGCCGCTCAACCACGGTGACGTGGTGGTCTTCGCCCCCGCCCTGCTGGAGCCCCCGCCGGCCGCGGACGCCCCGGAGCAGGTGCGCGAGCGCTGGCGGCCGGTCTTCCGGCAGCTGACGCTGCTCGACCCGGCCGGCTACACGACGTACTGGATCGACGGCGCGTGGCCGGGCGACCGCAAGTGGGCGGCCTTCGGGAAGGACCTCGCCGAGGCCGGCTACGGCGTGTGGGCCTACAGCGGGGACGAGTACGCCGTCACCGACCCGAAGAAGGAGGACGGCACGCTGCCCGGCATCTACGCGGCCCTCGGGGTGCCGCCGACGGCCGGCAGCGCCGAGGCGGACGCCCTGCTGGCCCGGCTGACGAAGCGTTGGAAGCACCCGCTGGCCTGGCTCGACCTGGCCACGGCGGCAGGTGCCGACATCGCGCCGCACGAGGAGACCGTCCGCCGCTACGGCCTCTGACCGGCCGTCTCCCCGGGCCGGGCCGGCGCCCGCCCGTCCGGCGGCGGCCGGCCCGGCCCGGGGGTGGGGTCGAGGAAGACCCGGGTGACGGCGGGGTACAGCTCCCGGACGGCCCGTTCGGCGCTCTCGCAGGACGCCTCGACCTGCTCGGCGGTGGCCAGGGACCGGAAGTCGACCTTGGCCGCCACCAGCACGTCCTTCGGCCCGTGCACGATGGTGACCAGCTCCAGCACGTCCTCGACGTCCGGCTGCGCGCGCAGCGCGGCGGCGATCCGCTCCCGCATCGCCGCCGGCAGCGCCCGGCCGATCAGCAGGGAGGCGTTGTCCCGGGCCAGCACGTACGCGACCCACGCGAGCAGCAGCCCGATCAGCACCGAGGCGAGGCCGTCCCAGACCGCGGAGCCGGTCAGCTGCGCGCCGAGCAGTCCGCCGAAGGCGAGCAGCAGACCGACCAGGGCGGCCGCGTCCTCCAGCAGTACGGCCTTCACCGCCGTGTCCGCGGTGTGCCGCACGTACCGGCGCTGCGGCACACCGAGCCGCCGGGACTCGCCCCGGATCTGCCGGACGGAGGTGGCCAGCGACGTGCCCTCCAGCAGGAACGCCACGGCCAGCACCACGTACGAGAGGAGCGGGTCGCCCAGCTCCTCGCCGTCGAGCAGGGTGTGGATGCCGTCGTTGACGGAGAACACGGCGCCGCCGACGAAGGTCGCGAGGGAGGCGAGCAGCGCCCACAGGTAGCGCTCGCGGGAGTAGCCGAAGGGGTGCGCCGCGTCGGCCGGGCGGCTGCTGCGTCTGAGGGAGAAGAAGAGCAGCACCTCGGTGACGGTGTCCGCGAAGGAGTGCGCCGCCTCGGAGAGCATCGCGCCGGAGCCGCTGACCGCCCCCGCCACCGCCTTCGCGAAGGCGATCCCGAGGTTGCACAGGCCCGCGACGATCACGGTGGTGACGCTCTCCTGCTGCGCTTCGCTCATGAACGGTAAGTATGTCCGGTATCTGACGGTTCGTCTCGGCCGAACGCGTGACGACTTGGCAAATGCTTTACTCTTTCATTGCCAAAGTCGACCCTTTCAGGAGTGTCATCACGTGACCGCCCTCGCTCTCGGCCCGTCCTGGCTCGACCCGACCACGCTGATCTCGACCTTCGGCCTGATCGGCATCCTGGCCGTCGTCTTCGCCGAGTCCGGCCTGCTGGTCGGCTTCTTCCTGCCCGGCGACTCACTGCTGTTCACCACCGGCATGCTGGTGGCCGGCGGCACCTACCTCGACCAGCCGCTCTGGCTGGTCTGCCTGCTGGTGGTGCTGGCCGCCGTGGCCGGCGACCAGGTCGGGTACCTCTTCGGCCGCAAGGTCGGGCCCGGCCTGTTCCGGCGGCCGGACTCCCGCCTCTTCAAACAGGAGAACGTCGAGAAGGCCACCGCGTTCTTCGAACGGCACGGCCCCAAGGCGATCGTGCTGGCCCGCTTCGTGCCGATCGTGCGGACCTTCACCCCCGTCGTGGCCGGGGTCAGCCGCATGAACTACCGCAGCTTCGTGCTGTTCAACGTCATCGGCGGCGTGCTCTGGGGCGCCGGCGTCACCGTACTCGGCTACTTCCTCGGCCGGATCGCCTTCGTCCGCGACAACATCGAGCCGATCCTGATCCTCATCGTGCTGCTCTCGGTGGTGCCGGTCGCCGTCGAGCTGCTCCGGGCCCGGCGCGGCCGGGGCGCCCCGGCCGAGGCCGACCGCGCCCGACGGTCCGAAGGCGGCAACCCGGCAGGCCACCGCGTACATGTGCGTCCGGGAGCCCGATCAGGCAAGGTGTAACGGAAGATCGAAGGGTGGCCCGGCCACCAGGGGTGGCGAGGAGCGGACGTGCCGAAGCGGGGCCGACCGGGCGGCGGCAAGAAGGCCAGGGGAGGCAGGGCGGCCCGGCCCGCCGGGCCCGCACCCCGGGTGCGCCCCGCCGACGCCCCGCCCACCGAGGGCCTGCTCGGCCATCCCGCCCCGCCCGCCGGGGGCACCCCCGGCCACCCCGCCCCCGCCACCGAGGGCCTGCTGCACCCGGCCGCGGAGGTGCGCAGGCCCGACACCTGGGGCGGACCGGAGGACACCCTCACCCCCGAGGACTGGCGCGCCGCCGGCTACGCCCCGCCCACCGGCATCGCCGTCCCCACCCTGAGCCCCGGCGCGCCCGGCGACGCCCCCTGGCCCGACCGGATGCGCACGCTCCTGCGCACCCCGATGTCCGAGCGCCCGGCCTTCGAACGGACGGCCCGGGAGCTGCACCCGGCCGCGGCCCGCAACGTCCCGCGCATCCTCGACCTGTCGCTGCGCATCGGTGAGCTGCTGCTGGCCAGCGGCGAGGCCGCCGAGGACGTCGAGGCCGCGATGCTCGGCATCGTCCACGCGTACCGGCTGGACCACTGCGAGCCGCAGGTCACCTTCACGCTGATCGGGATCAGCTACCAGCCGTCGCTGGTGGAGCCGCCCGTCACCGCGGACCGGGTGGTCCGCCGCCGCACCTCCGACTACACCCGGCTCGCCGCCGTCTACAAGCTGGTCGCCGACATCACCGGCGAGAAGGTGACCGTCAACGACTCGTACCGGCGGCTCGCCGAGATCCGCCGCAACCGGCACCCGTACCCGGCCTGGCTGCTCTCGCTCACCACCGGCCTGCTGGCCGGCGCCGCGACCTTCCTGGTCGGCGGCCGGGTGGACGCCAAGGCGTGGCTGGTCTTCGTCAGCGCCTTCGTCGCCGCCGTTCTCGGCGACCGGCTGGCCTCGCTGATCGCCCGGCGCGGGCTGCCGGAGTTCTACCAGTTCGTGATCGCCGCGATGCCGGCCGCGATATCCGGCATCGTGCTCTCCTTCAACGACCTGGGCCTGCGCGGTTCGGTGGTGATCACCGGCGGGCTGTTCGCGCTGCTGCCGGGACGGGCCATGGTCGCCGCCGTCCAGGACGGCCTGACCGGCTTCTACATCACCGCCGCCGCCCGGCTGCTGGAGGTGATCTACCTGGTCGCGGGCATCGTGGTCGGCGTGATGCTGATCCTCTACCTGGGCGTCGGCTTCGACGCCCGGCTCAACCCGGACGAGGGCCTGGCCGGGATCAGCGCCCCGCCCGTCCAGCTGGTGGCCGCGACGGTGCTGACGCTCGCGTTCGCGATGCTGCTGCAGACCGACCGCAGAAACCTTCCGCTGGTCGTCCTGAACAGTGTGCTCGGCTGGTCCGCCTACGGCGTCCTGGTCTACAACGCGGGCGTCTCCCCGATCGTCGCCACCGGCGTCGCCGCCGGGATGGTCGGCCTCGCCGGCCAGCTGATGGCCCGTTACCGCTACGCCTCGGCCCTCCCGTACGTGACGGCCGCGATCGGCCCGCTGATGCCGGGCTCCGCGATCTACCTCGGGATGCTCTCCTTCGCCCAGGGCCACTCCAGCGCCGGGCTGGTCTCGATCAGCCGCGCGGCGGCGATCGCC
Source organism: Kitasatospora sp. NPDC057223 (assembly GCF_042669755.1). Lineage (NCBI taxonomy): Bacteria > Bacillati > Actinomycetota > Actinomycetes > Kitasatosporales > Streptomycetaceae > Kitasatospora > Kitasatospora sp. NPDC057223. The sequence continues at coordinate 15,525 of NZ_JBHUWW010000043.1, forward strand.
CTCGCACTCGCCGTCGGCGTCAACCTGGGAGGTGAGATCGCCCGGCTCTTCATGAAGATCCCCAGCGGCTCCGAGCTGCCGCCCCTGTACCCGGTCGCCCCACGGCGCGCCGCCAAACGCACCCGGGGCTTCTGAGCGGACGTTAGAGCCACCGACACCCCAGGCTCACGGACCGGCCGGCGCACCACCAGGAACGAAGGTACGACCCATGCACCTCGCACAGCTGAGCGCCGACACGCTGCTGGACGGCTACCGGCGGCACATCGTCGACGCGCACAAGCAGCCGCTGTTCCTGCTGCTGGTGGGGTTCATCTGCTCCTTCGTCGGCATCCGCTTCAGCGTCCGGATGATCCGCGCCGAGGTCCGCTGGTGGCCCGGCAACATCACGCCCGGCGGGCTGCACATCCACCACATGGTGTTCGGCCTCGGCTTCCTGCTGGTCGGCGGCATCGGGGTGTTCGCGACCAACGGCGGGCACCCGTGGATCGACTGGTTCGGCCTCGCCTTCGGCATCGGCTGCGGCCTGGTCCTGGACGAGTTCGCGCTGATCCTGCACCTGGACGACGTCTACTGGAGCGCCCAGGGCCGCAAGTCGGTGGACGCGGTGATCTTCGGCATCCTGTTCACCGCGCTGCTGCTCACCGGCTACGTCCCGCTGGGCGTGGTGCCCAGCCAGGGCACCAGATGGGGCCTGGTCGCGGTGATCGTGCTGAACACGCTGGTCTCGTTGGTGGCCCTGCTCAAGGGCAAGGTCTGGACGGGCCTGCTCGGCATCATGGTGCCCGGCCTGTCCTGGATCGGCGCGATCCGGCTGGCCCGGCCGAGCAGCCCCTGGGCGCGCTGGCGGTACGCCACCCGTCCGCGCAGGCGGGCCCGCGCGCTCCGGCGCGAACGCCTGCTGCACCGGCGTGCGGACCGGGCCCGCACCTGGCTTTTCGACCTGATCGCCGGCGCCCCCGACAAGGTCCCCGCCCACCACACCGCCACCCACCGGGTCGCCGAACAGATGGCCGCCCGTGCCACCGCCCACCTGGACGCCCACGTGGCCCGCTCCCTCGCCCGCCGCTCCGCCCGGCTCGCGGACCGGCGCTCGGCGGCGGCCCCGGCCGGCGGCCGCGCGCCCGCACCGGGAGCCGGCCGGGGCGACCGGCAGGGCGAGGCCCGCCGTCGGCGCCGCACCGTGCGGGCCGGACGCAGCAGGTCGTACGCCGGGACCAAGCCGCCCGCCGCCCGGCCGGAGCAGGTGGCGGCCGCCGCCGCACAGCCGCCGGCCGGAGGAGCCGCCGAGGCGCGCCCGGCTGCGGTGAAGGCGTCCGAGCAGCGGCCGGCCCAACGGCACCTGCGCCCGCGCACGCCCCGGGTGCGCCGCTGACCGGGTGCCGCCGCCCGGCCGGAAGCCACCCCGCCCGGCCCGGCCTGCGCGCGCTGCCTGCACCCGTCCGGGGCGCCCGCCCGGACATCTCACCCGGCTGGCTGCGGGAATCCGGGGTGTAGGAGTCGCCGGATTTGAGAATATTACGGCGAGTGACTGACTTGTCACGTGATGAGATATTTGGCTACTCGCCGGACCCGTGAGAAGGGCTTCTCGTGGCACGCCGATTCCTGCCGGGCATCCTGTTGGCCCTGACCACCGTGACGGGGATGCTCCCCGCTGCCACGGCCACCGCTGCGCGCGCCCCGTTCGTCGCACTGTCGCCCCCGCCCCCGCCGCCGGTTTCCGGCACGCAGTCGTCCGCGCCCGCGACGACCGACCCGTACCCCTCCACCGGCGACATCGCCGCCGCCCGGGCCGAGGCCGACCGGAGGGCCGCCGCGAGCACCGCCATCGAAGCGCGGCTCACCGCCGCCGAGGTCGAGCGCGACCGGGCCCACCGCGCCGCCGAGCAGGCGGTGGAGTCCTACAACGGGGCGCAGGCCCGGCTCGCCCGGGCCAGGACGGAGGAGAGCGACGCCCTCCAGCGCGCCGCCGTCGCGGAACTCGCCCGCCACGAGGCCGCCGAGGACGCCGCCGGCCTCGCCGCCGAGACCTACCGCCAGGGCACCACCGCCGAACTCTCCGCGATCGACGCCCTGCTCGGCGCCCGCGGCCCGCACGCCGCCGGCGCGCAGGCCGCCGTGATCGGCGTGATCAGCTCCCGCACCCGCCAGATCCTGGACGCCGCGACCGGTACCGCGGCCGCCGCCGTCCGCGCCTCGGCCGCCGCCCGGGAGGCCGCGGCCGCCGCCGAACGCGCCGCCGCCCAGGTCAGGACGGCCAAGGACAACGCGCAGGCCTCCACCCGGGCCCGGCAGACCCAGGTCGCCGAGATCGGCCGCCGCCGCGAACAGCTCCTCACCGAACTCGCCGCCGCCCGCAACACCACCGTCGGCCTCGAACGCCGCCGCCGCGACGCCCTGGAGGCGATCGCCGCCCGCGAGGCGGAGGCGGCGGCCAGGGCGGCCGCCGAAGCCGCGGCGGCGGCGGCGGAGAAGGCAGCCGCGGAACAGGCGGCGGCGGAGAAGGCAGCCGCGGAACAGGCGGCGGCGGAGCGGGCGGCCGCCGAGCAGCCGGCGGCCGCGCAGGCCCTGCAGGCAGCGGGGGAGACGGGGGACACCGGGGAGACCGGTGAGGCCGGTGAGACCGGGGACGCAGCCGTCGACCGGACCGCCGTCGACCGGACCGCCGTCGACCGGGCCGCCGCGCCGCTCCCGCCGCCCGGCGCCGGCCGCTGGTCCGCGACCGGCGCGGCGGCCGCGATCGCCTTCGCCCGGTCCAAGATCGGCCTGCCGTACGTCTGGGGCGGCGAGGGTCCGGACGGCTACGACTGTTCGGGTCTGACCATGATGGCCTGGCGTGCCGGCGGCCGGCGCGTGCCGCACTTCGCGGCCGACCAGTACGCCCGCTCGACGCCCCTGACGTACCGCCAGCTCAGGCCGGGCGACCTGGTGTTCTGGACGGACACCGGCCGCGCCGCCGACATCTACCACGTGGCGCTCTACATCGGCGACGACCAGATGATCGAGGCGCCCCGGGCCGGCATGGCGATCAAGCAGGCCAGCCTCTGGATCATGGGCACGCCCGACTTCTACGCCCGGCCGTGAGCGGCCCCGCCGAGCGGCCCCGGGCAACCCCGCCGAGCGGCTGTGAGCAGCGTCGGCCCGGCCGCCGGTGCCCCGGAAAATGAGGTGCTGTCACCGCTGACCGGTCGTACCGTGGACCGATGGGCAACGACGCACACGGCGAGACCCGCGATCCGGGCACCGGCCGGCAGCAAGGCACCGTCGAGATCCGGGAGATCACGGACGACGACCTCCCCGGGTGGGACCGCGCACTGGCGTACGGGTTCCTGCGCCCGCACGTGGAGGACGGCACCGAGCTGCGCCGGCTCACCTTCACCCCGGGGCGCTCGCTCGGCGGGTACGACGCGGGCCGCTGCGTCGCCACGTTCCGCAGCTTCGACACCGAACTCACGGTGCCCGGCGGCGCGACCGTCCTGGCCGACGCGATCACCGCCGTCACCGTCAGTGCCACCCACCGCCGGCGCGGCGTGCTGAGCGCGATGATGGACCGCGACCTCGCCGCCGCCCGCGAGCGGGGCAACCCCGTCGCGATCCTGATCGCCGCCGAGTACAACATCTACGGCCGCTTCGGCTTCGGCCCCGCGACCCGGGGCCACGGCTGGAACATCGACCTGCTGCGCGCGGGCGGCCTGCGTCCGGGCCTGGCCGGCCCGGCCGGCGGCCGGATCGACTTCGCCACCATGGAGGAGCTGCGCAAGGCGGGGCCGGAGCTGCACGACCGCTGGCGGCGCACCCAGCCGGGCGCGATCGCCCGCCCCGACGCGATGTGGCGCCACCAGACCGGCGAGAGCCGGATGCCGGGGAGCGAGTGGAAGGAGCCGTTCGCGGCCCTGCACCGCGACTCCGGCGGCACCGTCACCGGCCTGGTCGTCTACCGGATCGACGACGTCTGGGACGGCAGCTACCCCAACTGCACGCTCACCGTCAGCGACTTCATGGCCCTCGACACCGAGACCGCGGTGGCGCTGTGGCGGTTCGCCTTCTCGGTGGACTGGGTGCGCCGGGTCTCGGTCGAGAACATCGGCGTGGACGACCCGCTGCCGCTGCTGCTCCACGATCCGCGCGCAGCCACCCCGCACGTCGCGAACGCCGACTTCACCTGGCTGCGTGTGCTCGACGTCGAGGCCGCCTTCGGAGCCCGGACGTACGGTGCGCCCGGCCGCGTGGTGCTGGACGTCGCCGACCCGGCGGGCCACGCCGACGGCCGCTGGGCGCTGGAGACCGCTGCCGACGGCACCGGCCGCGCCACCGCCACCACCGACGAACCGGACCTCGCCCTCGGTGTCTCGCAGCTCGGCTCGCTCTACCTCGGCGGCGAGACGGTGCCCCGGCTGGCCGCCGCCTCGCTGGTCACCGAGCTGCGTCCGGGCGCCGCCGCGGCGGCCGACCTGCTGCTGCGCACGCCCCTGACCGCCTGGAACCCGAACGGCTTCTGACCCGGCGCCCCGTCCCGCCCCGGCCCGGCCCGTGGCGCGGTCGCTGCGGGTCAGGGCTTCGCGTTGCGGCCGATCGACGGCAGGATGAAGTCCTGGATCAGCCCCTTGGCGTCGCGGACGATCGGCCGGAACACCCGGTAGCGCGACAGGTTGATCACCCGTGCGGACATCGGCACGGACCGCCGGACGAACTCCCTGGTCCGCTCGGTGTCCGGGGTCTGGTCGAAGACCCAGTAGAGCACCACGATCATGAGGTACAGCCAGAGGATCTCGGGGAGCAGTTCGGCCAGTTCGGCATCCAGCTTGGGGGCGATGTCCGAGCCGGACAGCACCTCGTGGAACAGCTGGACGGCGGTGGCCCGCGCCGGGTGCGACTCGTTCGAGAACGGACTGAGCGAGCTGGTCGGGTCGGCCGCCGTCCGGAAGAACTGGGACGCGAACCCGTGGTACTCCGCCGCGCAGTCGATCCACGAGGTGAGCGCGATCTCCAGCCGGTCCGCGAAGTCCTTGTGCCCCTCCATCCGGGCCCGTGCGTCGGCGGCGTGATCGTACGTCATCGAGTCGTAGAAGCCCTGGATCAGGAACTCCTTCGACGCGAAGTAGTAGTAGGCGTTCCCCACCGAGACCCCGGCCTCGGCGGCGATCGCCCGCATCGTGGTCTTGTCGTAGCCGCGTTCCCTGAACAGCCGCATGGCCGTGTCGAGGATCAGCGCCCGGGTCTGCTCGCTCTTGCCGGTCTTGGGCAGAGCCCGCCCGCCGGGCACTTCGCCGGCCGGCCCGGCCCGGCCGCCCGCGGCGGGGCCGCCACTGCTCCCGGCGGCCTGCCCGGGCGTGCCGGGCGGGTCGCCCTGCCCGCTGCCCTGCGGGCCGGTGCTGCCGTTGGTGCCGTTCGCGCCGTTCGTCGGTGTCACGTCGTCCACGGTTGCTGAGCCTAGCCCGATCCCGGGCGGGCTCCGGCTGTGCGACGGCCCGGCCGCCCGTGCGGAGGGCGGACGGACCAGGCGCTGTCGTCGCGCCGCGCCGCACCGGATGCCCCCTCCGCACCCGGTGCGGCACGGCCCGTCCGGGTGGTCGCCTGGGCGCGGGCCATCGGGGACCACCTCGTTTCGAACGCGTTCAAAGCTGCCGGGTCCGACTGTAGCCGCCATTTTGAACGCGTTCAAGTCGGCGTCGGGCTCTCGTCGGACCATGGGACCCTCGTGGTATGACCAGCCAGCGCGAGCAGGACCCGACCGGAGTGACCGTCAGGACCGGCACCCCCGAGGACGCCGGGGCCGTCGCCGCCCTGCACGCCGAGAGCTGGCGCACCGCCTACAGCGGGATCGTCCCCGAGGACGCGCTCGGCGACGGCCTGGCGGCCGAACGGCTCGACCTGTGGACGCTCCGGCTGACCGTCGACTACGGCGAGCCCGCCAACACCCCCACCCTGCTGATCGCCGAGCGCGCGGGCGCAGGGGGGAGTGCGGGGGAGACCGTCGGCTTCGCGTACCTCGTCCCGCAGCCCGACGGCCGGATCCTGCTCGACAACCTGCACGTCCGCCCCGGCAGGACCGGCCGGGGCACCGGCCGCCTGCTGATGTCGGCCGCCCTCGCGCACACCGCCGCGCAGCACCCCGGCGCCGGCCTCTACCTGGAGGTGCTGTGCGAGAACACCCGCGCGGTCGCCTTCTACGAGCGGGCGGGGGGCGTGCGCACCGCCGAGCAGGAGGGCTTCTTCCCCGGCGGGTTCGTGCTGCCCGAGTACGAGTACAGCTGGCCCGCCGAGGCCGTCGCCGCCCACGGCTGACCCGCCGCCCACGGCTGACCCGCCGGCCGGCGGGAGTGGTCGGACTAGCTCCAGTGGCCGGCTCCGACGGCGAGGCCGGGCGCCGGGTCGTCGGCCGGTGCGGGGAGGGCGGGGCGCAGGCTGCGGCGGCCGGCGAGGGCGGTCAGCAGGGCCGTCCAGGCGGCTCCCGCCGTCAGCCAGTAGCCGGTTCCGGGGGCGGCGTGCTGGGCGATCACGCCGCCGGCCGCCGCTCCGGCCGAGATGCCGATCACGATGCCGGACACCGCGACCGCCATGCCCTCGTTCAACTGCCTTTGCGGCAGCAGTTCCTGGACCATGGTCATGCCGGTGACCATGGTCGGCGCGGTGCCGGTGCCGGCCACGAAGAGCACGGCGGCGAGCACGCCGAGCCCGGCCCCGGTCAGTGCCACGGTCAGCGGCATCAGCAGCAGGACGGCCATCGCGGCCGCCCCGAGCAGGAAGCGGACGGCCGGCGCGCGGCGCGGCCGGAGCAGTCCGAGCGTCAGGCCGGCTGCGCAGGAGCCGCCCGCGACCAGTGCCAGCATGCCGCCGGCGAGCGACTTGTGGCCGAGTGCGTCGGCGTACGCGAGGGTGGTGACCTCCATCGAGCCGAACACGACGCCGGTGGCGAGGAACGCCGCCGCCATCACCCGCAGGCCCGGCAGCCGCAGCGGCGAGGCGTTGCCGGTGCCGTCCCCGGCCGCCGGCTGGACGGGCGGCTCGGTGCGGCGCTGGGCCGCGAACAGCAGCGCGCCGGTGGTGCCGAAGGTGCCCGCGGCGATCATTCCGGCCTCCGGGAAGAGCGAGGTGCAGAGCAGCATCGCGAGCACCGGGCCGGCCATGAAGCAGAGCTCGTCTAGCGCCTGCTCCAGCGAGTTGGCGATGTGCCGGGCCTCGGGGTCGTCGCGGTGGACGTGCGCCCAGCGGGCCCTGGCCATGCCGCCGAGGTTCGGCGCGAAGGAGGCGGCGGCCCAGCAGACGTACAGCGTCCAGTCGGGGGCGCCGGAGTGGACGCAGAGCAGCAGGGCGCCGGCCGGCAGCAGGTTGAGGAGCGTCGCCGGGACGGTCACCCGGGCCTGCCCGTAGCGGTCCACCAGCCGTCCGACCAGCGGCATCCCGACCGCCGCCGTGACGAGTCCGGCGGCCGAGACGGTGCCGGCCAGCGCGTACGAGTCGCGGCGGGCGGCGATCATCACCACGATGGAGACGCCCGTCATGGAGAAGGTCATCCGGCCGAGCAGTCCGGCCAGGGTGAAGGCGACGGTGCCGGGGGCGGCGAAGATACGGCGGTACGAGGTGAACACGTGGGTCGTGGCTCCAGGGCGGGGCGCAGCCGGGTGGGTCCGGTGCCGGGCGGTGGCGGGAAGCCACCAGCCTCGCGGCAGGGCGGCGGCACGGTCCAACACCTGTTTCGCCGTACTCACAACGAACTGTTGTTAATATCCCGGCATGCCCCGTGACCTGCACCCGCGCCTGCTCCGCGGCTTCGTCGCCACCGCCGAGACCCTGCACTTCGGCCGCGCCGCCGAACGGCTGCACATCGCCCAGCAGGCCCTCAGTCGGGACATCCGCTCGCTGGAACAGGCGCTCGGCGGCGCCCTGTTCACCCGGACCACCCGCAGCGTCGAACTCACCGCGGCGGGCGCCCGGTTGCTGCCCCGGGCCCGCCGGCTGCTCGTCCTGCACGACGAGATCCTCAGCACCGTGGCGTGCGAGGGGCACCGGCCGCTGCTGCTGGACCTCAACAGCGACGTGACGGGCGACGACCTGACCGCCGACCGCCTGCTCGCCCACGCCCGGGAGGCCTGGCCCGACGGTGAACTGCTCGCCCGCTTCCACGGCGGACTGGGCGCCGCCGCAGCCGAGTTGGTGGCCCACCGGCTCGACGTCTCGCTCGGGCGCTTCGCCGGGCTGCCGGCCCGGCTGCGCGCCGAACTCGTCCACGTGCCGGTGCGGTTGGAGCCGATGGCGGTGATGATGTCGACCGGGCATCCGCTGGCCGGCCGCACCGAGCTCCCGCTCGCCGAACTGGCCGGTCACCCGGTGGACATCTGCGCGGGCAATCCGGCGACCACCGAGTGGGCGGACCTCGGTGCCGGGCTTCTCGCCGAACACGGCCTGGCGGCCGCGCCGGAGCACCTGCCGCCGGTCGGACTGGTCGAGACGGCCCACTACCTCCGCCGGCACGGCGAGTTGATGCTGACCACGACGGGCGGCCCGCAGATCCCGGGCGTCGTCACCGTCCCGCTGGTCGACCCGGTGCCGCTCAGTCTGGTGGGGCTGGTGCACCGGCCCGACCTGCGCCACCCGGGGCTGGCCGCACTGATCCGGGCGGCTGCCGAACTCGGCCGCAGGGAGGGCTGGTTGCGGCGCCCGCCCGGGTGCTGGCTGCCGGCGGCGGATGCGGCCCTGCTGGCGGGCTGAGTGCGCGGGGCCGGTGGTGCGGTGAGCGCGGGCCGGGCATGGCGCCGCCCCTGCCGTCCGGGGACGGCAGGGGCGGAGAGGTGGCGCAGTCGTGGGTGGCCGGGTCAGGCCGCCTTGACGGCGGAGATGTCGAAGCTGAGCTTGATCTTCTCGCCGATCAGCACGCCACCGGTCTCCAGTGCGGCGTTGTAGGACAGGCCCCAGTCGGTGCGGTCGATGGTGGCCGCGCCCTCGAAGCCGACCCGGTCGGCGCCGTAGGCGTCGGTGGCGCTGCCGGTGTAGTCCAGGTCGAGGACGACCTGGCGGGTGGTGTCCTTGATGGTGAGGTCGCCGGTCAGCCGGTAGGAGTCGCCGCGCAGGCGCTCGGCGGAGGTGCTGCGGAAGGTGATCTCCGGGTAGGTCTCGGCGGCGAAGAAGTCACCGGTGCGCAGGTGCTCGTCGCGCTGGGCCTGCTTGGTGTCGATGCTGGCCACCTTGATCACCAGCTCGGCGGACGAGTTGCCGGGGTGGGTGCCGTCCAGGTGGAGCTTGCCGTCGTACTCGGCGAAGGAGCCGCGGACGTTGGTGACCATCGCGTGGCGCACCGCGAAGCCGACCTGGCTGTGGGTGGTGTCGATGGTCCAGTCGCCGGTGAGGTGGCCCAGGCCGGGGCCTGCGGGGGCCTCGGCAACGGCGGTGCCGACCGTGTTCGTGGTGGTCGTGCCGGCGGTGTCAGCGGTCTTGGTGCGGTTGAAAAGGCCCATGGCTCCTCCTTCGGTTCGAAGCCGTTTGTTTAGGCTTCAACTTGATGGCTCAACCATAGACCCGATTCGTTCAAAGTTCAACCATGCGTCTCGGCCAGTCGTCCGCACGGGGCTCGATCGTTCGCATGTTCGAATGACAGGGCGGGCGGATACGCTTCAGGGACCCGTCTCCGCAGACCGGAAGGCCCGCCCATGTACGCCCTGCACGCGCTCTGGCGGGCCGACGGGCGACTGGCCCTCTGGGCGGAGGACGCCCGCGCCTACCCGCCGCCGCAGCCCGCACCGGACACCGGAGCCGGCCCCGGCCCCCGCGCCGTCCGGGCCCACCCTTACGCCTGCCCGGCCGGCGCCGTCGCCGCCCTGCTCGCCGGCATCGGCCCCGGACTCGGCTGGCTCGCCGACCAGGCCCCCGAACGCTGGGCCACCCTGCGCCTGCCCACCCTCGGCGGCGTACCCACCCCGTCCCCGGAACTGCCCGTGCCGCCCAGCCGCGGCGGCACCTCCCTGACACCCTGGCGGGTCCCCGCACTGCTCTTCGACGCCGCCGGCGCGGCCCAGCTCCTCGGCGAGCTCTTCGACCCCCGCTGGGCCGTCACCACCGCCGAGCTCCCCGCCGCCGGGCGCGTCGAGATCACCCACGGCGCCTCGCTGCGCTGGCTCACCGCCGTCCACGACCTCGCCTGGCGGCTCGTCCACCGCGGCCGCGTCCTGCCGCTGCCGACCACCGAGAACGGCGCACCGCACGCCCGCTGGCGCCCCGCCCCCGACGAGGACGGCCGCCGCGAGGCCGCCGCACTGGCCGCCGGCTGCCCGCCGGTCTGCCGCGGCGAGTGGCCGGGCCCGCCCGCCGGGCGCAGCGGAACCGCCCTGGTCGCCGACCTGCTGGACACCCTGGCCGACGCCGAGGCCCGCGCCGTCCTCGCCGACGTACCCCCGCTGCTGCGCACCGGCCGCCCGGCCCCCGGCACGGCAGTCGAACACTGGCTGACCGCGCTGCGCACACCCGACGGCGCCGCCGGGCAGCCCGCGCAGGAGGACCCGGCCGGCAACCGGGCCGAACTGGCCGCCCTCGGGCAGCAGCTCGCCGCCTGGTACGCCGGCACCGCCCCGGCCGACGCCCCGCTGCGCCTCTGCTTCCGGCTGGCCGAGCCCGTCGGCCCCGACCCCGACGACCCCGAGGGCCGCCCCTCCGACGACCACTGGCAGCTCGAATTCCTGCTCCAGGCCACCGACGAGCCGTCCCTGCTCGTGCCCGCCGCCGACTTCCGGCTCGGCGGCCCGGCGCTGGCCGCGCTCACCCAGAAGGCCGCGGACCCGCTCGACGCCTACGCCGCCGAACTCGACCGGGCCGTGCGCTGCTGGCCCGCGCTGCGCGAGGCCCTGCGGTCCCGCCGCCCGGCCGCGCTCCGCCTCGACCGGGCCGGCGCCCTCGACTTCCTGCGCAGCGGCGCGCCCGACCTCACCGCCGCGGGCTTCGGCGTGCTGCTCCCCACCTGGTGGCGCCGCCGGCCGGCCCTCGGCCTCACCCTGAACGTCCGGACGCCCGCCGTCGCCGCCGTCGAGACCGGCAGCCAGGTCGACCGGGACGCCGTCGTCGCCTTCCGCTGGCAGGCCGCCCTCGGCGGACTCGCCCTCACCCAGCAGGACCTGACCGACCTCGCCGCCGCCAAACAGGGCCTGGTACGGATCCGGGGCCAGTGGGTCGAGGTCGACGCCGAGCAGATCGCCGCGGCCCTGGCCTTCCTCACCGGCCACGCGAGCGGCGCGATGTCCACCGCCGAGGTGCTGCGGACGGCACTCGACCCGGAGGCCGCCGTCGGCGGGCTGCCGGTGACCGCCGTGCACGCGGACGGACCGCTCGGCGAGCTGCTCGCCGGGCGGGTGGCGCCCGCGCCCGGGGCCGTCCTCCCGGAGAACTTCCTCGCGACCCTGCGCCCCTACCAGGAGCGGGGGTTGGCCTGGCTCCGCTCGCTGGCCGCGCTCGGCCTCGGTGCGGTGCTGGCCGACGACATGGGCCTCGGCAAGACCGTCCAGACCCTCGCCCTGCTCGCGGTCGAGCAGGCGGAGGGCGTCACCGCGCCGACCCTGCTGGTCTGCCCGATGTCCCTGGTCGGCAACTGGCAGCGGGAGGCCGCCCGGTTCACCCCCGACCTGCGGGTGCACGTCCACCACGGGGCCGACCGGCCCACCGGGGACGGGCTGCGCGCGGCCGTCCGGCACGCCGGCCTGGTGATCACCACCTACGGGCTCGTCCAGCGCGACGCGCAGGAGCTGGCCTCGATCGAGTGGCGGCGGGTCGTCGCCGACGAGGCGCAGTCCGTCAAGAACTCCGCCACCGCCCAGGCCCGGGCCGTCCGTTCACTGCCGGTGACCACCCACCGGATCGCCCTCACCGGCACCCCGGTGGAGAACCGGCTGGCCGAACTGCACGCCGTCCTGGACTTCGCCAACCCGGGCCTGTTCGGCTCCGCCGCGCGCTTCCGCGAGCGGTACGCGATCCCGGTCGAGCAGCACGGCAACGCCGCAGTCGCGGCCGAACTCCAGCGCCGGACGGCGCCGTTCGTGCTGCGGCGGCTCAAGACGGACCCGCTGATCGCGGCCGAGCTGCCCGCGAAGCAGGAGATGACCGTCTGGTGCAACCTCACCACCGAACAGGCCGGCCTCTACCAGGCGGTGGTCGCGGAGCTGCTGCACCGGGTCCAGGGCATCCGCGGTGTCGAGCGGCGCGGCACCGTCCTCGCCGCCATCGGCAGGCTCAAGCAGGTCTGCAACCACCCGGCCCAACTCCTGCACGACGGATCGGCGTTGGCGGACCGCTCGGGCAAGGTCGCCCGGCTGACCGGGATCCTGGCGGAGGCACTCGCCGAGGGCGACCGGACGCTCGTCTTCACCCAGTACGCCGAGTTCGGCACGCTGCTCCAGCCGTACCTGGCCGAGCGGCTCGGCGAGGAGGTGCTCTACCTGCACGGTGGTGTGCCCAAGCGGCGGCGGGAGGAGCTGGTGGCCCGCTTCCAGCAGCCGGGCGGGCCCGGGGTGTTCCTGCTCTCGCTGAAGGCCGGGGGCACCGGGCTCAACCTGACGGCCGCCAACCAGGTGATCCACCTGGACCGCTGGTGGAACCCGGCGGTCGAGGAGCAGGCCACCGACCGGGCCTTCCGGATCGGCCAGCGGCGCGACGTCCAGGTGCGCCGGTTCGTCTGCGTCGGCACCGTCGAGGAGCGGATCGCCGAGATGATCGAGTCCAAGCGCGCCCTGGCCCAGGCCGTGGTCGGCGAGGGCGAGCACTGGCTCACCGAGCTGTCCACCGCTGAACTGCGGGCCCTGGTGGCCCTCTCGGCCGATGCGGTGGGGGAGTAGGGGAGTACGGGAGATGGCAGTGGAGAACGACGGGCGCCCGCCGGACGAGTGGCCGCTGGAGGAGTTCCTGGCCGACTACTGGAAGGGCTCCTTCACCCTCCGGGAGGAGCCGGACGCGCCGCCCCCGGAGCAGGCCACCGCCCTCGCGGGCCTCGGGCCGTCCGGTATCACGGTGCGCGGTCGCGAGCTCGCGGTGCTGCTGGCTCCGGCGTACGAGGCGTTCACCGCCTGACCGCAGGCGTCCACCGCCCGACCGCAGGGGCCGGCGCCGGGGCCTGCGGTAGCGTCGCACGGGTGGGCGACCTCGCTCGCGCCGGAGCCGCTGCCCCGGTGCGGCCCGGCCCGGTGCCGTCCGGCCCCGGTTTGACCCTCGACCTGGTCGAGCCCCCAGAGTCCTCGGCATGGAGAGCGACATGCGCAGCATCGGCGAGATGGCCCGGGACAGCGGCCTCACCGTGAGTGCGCTGCGGTACTACGACGGCGCCGACGTGTTCGGCCCGGCGTGGGTCGACCCGCAGACCGGCTACCGCTGGTACGAGCAGGGGCAGCTCGCCGACGCCCGGCTGCTGAGCAGGCTCCGCCGGGTCGGCCTGCCGCTCGCGGACATCCGGCTCGTCCTCGACCGGTCCGCCGGGTCGGCAGCCGCACACCGCGTCGTCGACGCGCACCTGCGACGGCTGGAGAACGGCCTCGCCGATGCCCGCCGCGAACTCTCCTTCATCCGAGCACTTCTCGACCAGAGGGAGAACCCCGTGGAGCACCACCGCACCGAGACCAGGGTCACCGTCGACGCCGCCGCACTGGCCGCCGCGCTGGACGCCGTCCGCTTCGCCGTCGGCGGCGACCCCGAACAGCCCGCCCTGGCCGGGGTGCTGTTCGAGATCGAGGGCGAGCTGCTGCGGCTGGTCGCCACCGACCGCTACCGGCTGGCCGTCGCCGAGGCCGCCGTCGCGGTGGCGGACGGCGGCCCGGCCGCCGCGATCGTCCCGGCGGCGCTGGTCGACGGGGCCCGTGCGCTGCTGGCCGGCGGCGGGCGGGCCGAGCTCACCCTCGGCGGCGCGACGGTCGCGCTGGCGGCCGGCGGCCACCGGATCGAGGGCGCGGCACTCGACCACGACTACCCCGACTACCGCCGGCTGGTGCGACTGGAGCCGGCCCGCCGGGTGGAGACCACCACCACCGCCCTGCGGCAGGTGCTCGCCGACGCGGCCACCCGCCGGATGCCGCGCACGCAGGACGGCGTGGACTGCGAGATCGCGGTGCTCAGCATCGCCGAGGACGGCACGCTCGGCGCCGACGACGGCCGGACGCCGGACGCCGGGACGGCGGAGGGCGGGGCAGCCGGGACAGCCGGGACAGCCGGGGTAGCCGCACTGCGGGTGGCCGTCGACCGGGAGTTCCTGCTGGACGCGATCCGGGCCGGCGCCTCGGAGCAGCTCGTGCTCGAACTCGGCGGCCCGATCGCACCGTTGGCGATCCGGACGCCCGGCAGCAACGGCACCTTCTCGCTCCTGATGCCCGTCCGGCTGACCGAGCCCGCCTCGGCCTGAGCCGCGCCCGGCCGAGCCCGCCGGGGACCGGCGGATCCTGCCTCCCGCCCCGGCCGGCGCGTTGCGACCCGTGCTGCGGGCGTCAGTGGTCGAGGAAGTCCAGGACGAGGCGCCGGAAGCGCTCGGGCGCCTCGACCCACGGGCGGTGGCCGCAGTCGTCCAGCACCTCCAGCCGGGCCCGGGGGTGGCACTCGGCGGTCAGCCGGGCGGGAGTGGTGCCGATCAGGCCGTCGAGGCCGCCGGCCACCACCAGGACGGGTGTCCGTGCCAGCGGCACCGGTCGGCCCGCCGACGCGTAGAAGGCCTGCCGGATCCACGGCTGCGGGGCGGTCAGCGGCTGGCTGACGGCCCGGCGCGCCGCCTCGGACCAGGTGCCCCAGGAGAACGGCGCGAGCTCGGCGAGGAGCTCCGCAGTGGGCTCGGCCCCGGCCCGGAGCTTCTCGTCCGCCGCTGCGGCTCGCGGGTACCAGTCCTCGCCGGCCCGGCCCGCCCGGATCTCCGCCACCTCGGCGTCGTCCGGCTCCCGGGCGGCCCGGCCCACCGGCGTCACCAGCACCAGCCGCCCGACCCGGTCGGGGGCGTCGGCCGCGTACCGCTGGGCGGTCAGCGCCCCGGCCGAGTGCGCGAGCACGTCGGGCCGGTCGAGCCCGAGCTCCCGGACCAGCCCGTCCACATCGCGGGCCTGCGCCGCGAACGAGCAACTGGCCCGGTCTGCAGGCACTTCGGATCGTCCGGTGGCCCGGGCGTGCAGCGTGATCAGCGTCCGGTGGCCGTCCAGGCCGCCGAGCGTTCCGAGGTAGCGGGCGTCCATTCCGGGCCCGCCGGCGAGGGCGACCAGCGCCGGGCCGGCCCCGGAGACGTCGTAGTGCAGGAGGGTCCCGTCGTATGCGGTGAAGTGCGGCATGGACGTGATCATCACACGGCCGCGGCCGGGCCCTCCACTGGATTCCGGCGGTCCGGTGGCACCCGCCCGGGCCGGAATTTCCTTTTCCCCGTGGGTTGTTGGCAGTGGCGCGCACCCGGACGGGGGCGTACCCGGATCCGCCTCCCAGGAAGGGCTCCGACCATGGCAGCCGTCCTCTCGGACGAACTGAAGAAGTACCTCGACGACTCCCGCGCCTTCGCCACCGTGGCGACCGTGCTGCCCGACGGACGACCGCACCTCACGATCGTCTGGATCAAGCGCGACGGCGAGGACCTGCTGTTCTCCACCACGCTGGACCGCCTGCAGGGGAAGAACGCGGCCCGGGACCCGCGCGTCACCGTCCTGATCAGTCCGCCGGAGAACCCCTACACCTACGCCGAGGTCCGCGGCAGCGCCACCGTCACGCCGGACACCACCGGGGAGCTGCTGGACGAACTCTCGGTCAAGTACACGGGCCAGGAGTACGCCGTCTTCAACCCGGCCTCGAAGGACGACGGCCCCCGCGTCGTCGTCCGCATCACCCCGGACAAGGTCACCGGCCGGCTCTGACACGCGATGCCCGGGCCACCCGGGCCACCCGGGCCACCCGGGCCGCCCGGGCCGCCCGCCCGCCCGGCCGTGCCCGGCGCCCGGTACGGCCGGGTGCGCGCGGTCGTCGCGACACGCGTTTGCTGGCGCTAGCGATGTGCTTGCAATTGCAAGCACGGTCGGGCACGCTGTGGGCATGGCCTCCCTGAACGTCGGCTCGCTGGGCGAGTACATCCGCGAGCAGCGGCGCACCGCGCAGTACTCGCTGCGGCAGTTGGCGGAGGCCGCCGGTGTGTCCAACCCGTACCTCAGCCAGATCGAGCGCGGGCTGCGCAAGCCGAGTGCGGAGATCCTGCAGCAGATCGCCAGGGCGCTGCGGATCTCGGCGGAGACGCTGTACGTCCAGGCCGGGATCCTGGAGGAGCGGCAGGGTGACGGCCTGGAACTGCGGGCCGCGATCCTGGCCGATCCGCTGATCAACGAGCAGCAGAAGCAGGCGCTGCTCGCGGTCTACGACACCTTCTTGAAGGAGAACACGCCTCCGCGGGGCCCGGCCCCGAAGAGGGCGGCTCCGAAGCAGGACCAGGCCGCCGAGGGGCAGCACGCACCCCGGGCCGAGCAGCCGGCCGCCACGGCCGGCAGCGACCGAGAGACCTAGACGCCAGGAGGACCTGTCATGCCGATCACGGACGAGATCAAGAAGACCCTCAACGACCCGACGCCGCTGTACGCCCTCGCCGGCGCCGGCGACCTGGCGTACGAGAAGCTGCGGGAGGTGCCCGGCAAGGTCGAGGCGCTCGCGGCGGACCGCAAGGGCACGCAGGAGAGGGCCGCCGCGCGACTGCAGGAGGCGCAGGCCCGGCTGGTCGAGGCGCAGGCGAAGGTGGCCGGTTCGGTGAACACGCTGCCCACCGACATCAAGGTGCTGCAGGAGAAGGCCCAGACCTTCGCACTCCAGCAGGTGGGCCGGGCCGTGGAGCTCGCGGTGAAGGCCAAGGAGGCCTACGACGAGCTTGCCGTGCGCGGCAAGGGCGTCGTGGACAAGGGCCGCGCCGAGGGCACGGAGGAGACCGGCGAGCTGGCGGAGACCGCCGCGCCGCTGTGGGCCGACGCCGAGCCCGCGGACGAGGTGCCGGTGGACGGGGAGCCCGTGGACGAGGAGCCCGTCGAGGCCGAACTCGTCGACGAGGCCGGGGCCCCCGAAGCCGCGAAGAAGAGCCCGCGGCCGCGGAAGGCGCCCGGCGCCGGCAAGTAGTCCGTCGTGGGTGAGGCCGCGGCCCGGCGGGTAGGTGGGTGGCGGGAGCACCGGCAGCCGGGCCGTTCCGGGGCACATCCCGGCCGGCCGGTACGTTGTCCCGGCTGTGGCGGGCGGCCGTGCCAGGATGGACGGCGCCGTAGCCACGGAGATGACCGGTAGGGCCTGAGTGAGGAGACCGCAGTGGGTGGATTGGGCCAAGTCCTGGCCTTGGACTTCTTGAACCCCTTCTGGTGGCTGGCGGTCGGCATCCTGGGCTTCAAGCTGGCCGCTCTCCTCGACGCCGCGAGCCGCCGGGACGAGGCCTACCGCGCGGCGGACAAGAAGAGCAAGCCGTTCTGGCTGGCCATCCTGGGCATCGCGTTCGGGGTGGACCTGCTCTTCGGGGCCAACTTCCTGACCAGCTTCCTGACCCTCGGCGGCCTGGTGGCCGCGATCGTCTACATGGTCGACGTCCGGCCGGCGATCAAGCAGCTGACGGACGGCCGTGGCGGCAAGGACTCGCGGAACACGGGGCCGTACGGGCCCTGGTGACCGGCGGGGACGTGTGGCGGAACGGAGAACGGGCCGGGTGCGCAGGCACCCGGCCCGTCCGTGTCAGCCGAGGATCAGCGGTGCGGGGTTGCGTTCGAGCAGCAGTACGGCGACATCGTCGGT
This sequence comes from Kitasatospora sp. NPDC057223, assembly GCF_042669755.1. NCBI lineage: Bacteria > Bacillati > Actinomycetota > Actinomycetes > Kitasatosporales > Streptomycetaceae > Kitasatospora > Kitasatospora sp. NPDC057223. The sequence goes on from NZ_JBHUWW010000043.1 coordinate 33,246, forward strand.
GAGGGCCCCGCCGTTGAGGTCCTCCACCTCGGCGATCGCGCTGTCGACCAGTCGCCCCCGGGTGAGCCCGGCCGCCTGGTGGTCGCCGATCAGCTCGGCCAGGCCGTCCTGCCCGAGACGCCGGGAGCCCGCGCCGACCCGGCCCTCGATCAGGCCGTCGGTGTAGAGCAGCAGCCGCCAGTCGGGCTGCAGCTCCAGCCGCTGCGACGGCCAGTTCGCCTGGCTGTCGTCGCAGGGGAGCAGGCCGAGGGCCGGGCCGGCCAGCTCGGCCGGGAGCAGCAGCGGGCCGTGGTCGGCGCCGAGGAGCAGCGGCGCGGGGTGCCCGGCCAGGTAGAGCCGGGCGTGCTCGACGGCGGGCCCCGTGCCGCTGCCGGTGCTCGTACCGGTGTCGGTGCCGTCCGCGCCGGGGCCGTTCCCGTCCGGCTCGATCACCAGCATGCAGAGGGTCGCGAAGATCTCGTCGCTGCGGCGTTCGTGTTCGAGGACGTGCTGGAGGGTTGTCAGCAGGGCCTCGCCGGTCAGGCCGGCGAACACCAGGGTGCGCCACGCTATCCGCAGGGCCACACCGAGTGCGGCCTCGTCGGGGCCGTGGCCGCAGACGTCGCCGATCACCACGTGGACGGTGCCGTCGTCGGTGCGGACGGCGTCGTAGAAGTCGCCGCCGAGCAGGGCGCGGCGGCGGCCCGGGCGGTACCGGCGGGTGAAGGACAGCCCGGCGCCGTCCAGCAGCGGGGTGGGCAGCAGGTGGCGCTGCAGGCGGGCGTTCTCCTGGCCGCGCAGCTCGGCCTCGACCAGTCGGCGCTGGGACTCGTCGGCCCGTTTTCGTTCCACCGCGTACCGCAGGGCCCGGGCGAGCAGCGGGCCGTTCGTCTCGTGCTTGACCAGGAAGTCCTGTGCTCCGGCGGCGACGGCGGCAGCGCCCAGCTCGGCCCCGCCGGCGTCGGTGAGGACCACGACGGCGGTCTGCGGGGCGCGCTGCAGCAGCTCGCGGAGCCGGCTCAGGCCGTCGGGGTCCGCCTCGGCCGCTGCCGCCGCGGACCGGGTCCCGGGCTCGGCGAGGTCGAGGAGTACGCAGCCGAAGTCCGCACCGCGCGAACGGTTGCGGCGCGTCCACGGCGGTGCGGCGGCGAGCAGGTCGATCGCGTGGTCCATGCCGCGGGCCCAGTGGACCTCGATGGCGGTGCCGCTGTCGGCGGCCGCGGACTTGATCAGCCGGGCGCCCTCGGCGTCGTCCTCGATCACCAGGATCTTGAGCGGTGCGGCCTCGCCGGCCGCCCGGGCCGGGACCGTCGTGGCGCGGGTGGCCGCGGGGGAGGCGACCGTGTCGCCCGTGGGCGTGGCGCGCGGGCGAGGTATCGGGGCCGCGGCCACGGTGGTGCGGGCGGCGCCGTCCTCACGGACGGAGCTGTTGCGGGCATGGCCGTCCGGGGCATCGGCCGGGGTGCCCGGCAGCTCGTCGGCGCCCGGTACCCGCCCGTCTCCCTGTGCGGGCATCGGTCGGTCCTCCCTTTCCCCGACTGGGCAACGGTCGGCGTCCGTGCGCAGTGCCCGCCTGGCACCGCGTGTCGGGGAACTTCTCGCGACCATAACGTGATCTCCGGGGGTTTCTACGGCCTGTGGGCGCCGGTGTGGTCATTGCCACGCCGCTGCCGGTCCGACTGGATAGCGTGCGGAACGCGGGTGGCCCGGCCGGGGCGGGCCCGGGACGGGAGGACGGTGCGGTGACGCGGATCACGCTGGTCGAGGGTGACATCACGGAGCAGCAGGTGGACGTGGTGGTGAATGCGGCCAACTCCTCCCTCCTCGGCGGGGGCGGGGTCGACGGTGCCATCCACCGCAGGGGCGGCCCCGAGATCCTGGCGGAGTGCCGCAGGTTGCGGGCCTCGCACTACGGCAAGGGGCTTCGGACGGGTCAGGCGGTGGTGACGACGGCCGGCCGGCTGCCGGCCCGCTGGGTGGTGCACACCGTCGGGCCGGTGTACCTGGCGGAGGAGTACGAGGAGCGGGCCGGCCTGCTCGCCTCCTGTTACCGGGAGTCGCTGCGGGCTGCGGCTGCTCTCGGGGCGAGAACGGTGGCGTTCCCCGCGGTGTCGGCCGGGGTGTACGGCTGGCCGCTGGACGACGCGGCCCGGATCGCCCTGACGACGGTGGAGTCTGAAACGGCATCGGGAACGGCATCGGGAACGGAAACAGCATCGGGAATGGGAACGGGAGCGGGAACGGCTTCGGGGTCGGGGCTGGAGGAGGTGCGGTTCGTGTTGTTCGGGGCGGAGTCGTACGCGGCGTTCGATCGGGTGCGGCAGGAGTTGGGGCAGCAGGGCTGAGCGGGCACGGGCGGGTGCGGCGGAGAGCGCTGCCCCGGCCGTATTCAGCTGTTCCCATGGTGGCGTGACGGGGCGTCAACACGCCAGAGTTATTCGATAACTCGTTCGAGTGAATCCGTCGGCTCGCTCACCTGCACCTCCGAAGCGGCCCGGGAGCCGGGCCCGGAAGCAGCCCCGGAAGCAGCCCCGGGAGCCGGGCCCGGGGGAAGGTCCGGGGCACGGGCCCTACGGCGCCAGCGCGCTCCACGGCACCGTGGCCTCACCCTGCCGCCACCGCCCCCGGGCGTCCACCAGCGGCCAGTGCGAGGAGAGCGCGGTGCAGGCCGCCGCCCACCGCTGCCGGGCGCCGAACGCCCCGTACGGCGCGGCCGCCGCCCAGGCCCGGTCGAAGTCGGACAGGAAGGCGTGCACCGGCCGCCCCGGCACGTTGTGGTGGATCAGCGCCTTCGGCAGCCGTTCGGCCAGATCGGACGGCTGGCCGAGGCCGCCGAGGCGGGCCGCGAAGGTGACCGTGCGCGGCCCCTCCGGACCGATCGCGACCCAGACGTGCCGCCGCCCGATCTCGTCGCAGGTGCCCTCGACGAGCAGTCCGTCCGGTGCCAGCCGGCCCCGCAGCCGGTCCCAGACCGAGGCCACCGCCGACTCGTCGTACTGCCGCAGCACGTTGGCCGCCCGGATCAGCTGGGCCGGCCCGCCGCCGTCCAGCGGCACCTCGAAGCCGCCGCGCCGGAAGGTCAGCAGCGGTGGTTCGGCGTACGGCAGGGCCGCCGCGACCCGCTCGGGTTCGATCTCGATGCCCACCACCCGGACGTCCGCCCGGACCGCCCGCAGCCGGCCGGCCAGCTCGACCGCAGTCCAGGGCGCCGCCCCGTAGCCGAGGTCCACCGCGACGGGGGGCCGCGCGGCCGAGCGCAGCGCGGGGCCGAGCGTGTGCGCGATCCAGCGGTCCATCCGGCGCAACCGGTTGGTGTTGGTGGTGCCGCGGGTGACCGTTCCGACCGGCCGGGCCGCCCGGCCGCGGGCGGACGGGGGTGCGGGGTCGAAGGTGGCGGCCATCCCAGCAGGGTACGCGGCGGAGCCCGGCAGATTCATGGGCCGGGGCGGGAATGCGGGGAGCCGGACCGGTGGTTTGAACACTGGCGGCGAGACCTGTCCGGGCACGGGGGGTGACGACAGGGCGGCGCCGAGCAGTACCCGGCGTGACCGACAGGAGTCGCGGCAGCGCCGATAGCAGTACCAGCAGGGCAGCAGCAGGGAAATCGGGGAGCACAGAGGAGGCTTCAGCCACGTGGTCCAGCACCCCGTACGGTCGGTTCGTCGTGTGCCGAGTCCGCCCACCCGCGGCCGGCTCCAGAGTCTTGTCGGCGCCAGGTCCCGCCGACCGCGCCGGATAGCCATGCTGAGCGTGCACACCTCGCCGCTGCACCAGCCGGGCACCGGCGACGCGGGCGGGATGAACGTCTACATCGTCGAGCTGGCCAAGCGCCTCGCCGAGCTGAACATCGAGGTCGAGGTGTTCACCCGCGCGATCTGCTCGGACGACGCGCCGACGGTCGAGCTGGCCCCCGGGGTGCTCGTCCGGCACGTCACCGCCGGGCCGTACGAGGGCCTGCTCAAGGAGGACCTCCCGGCCCAGCTCTGCGCCTTCACCCACGGGGTGCTGCGCACCGAGGCCGGCCACCGCCCCGGGCACTACGACCTCGTCCACTCGCACTACTGGCTGTCCGGCCAGGTCGGCTGGCTGGCCGCGCAGCGCTGGGGGGTCCCCCTGGTGCACACCATGCACACCATGGCGAAGGTCAAGAACGCCGCGCTGGCCGCCGGCGACTGTCCGGAGCCGCCGGCCCGGGTGATCGGCGAGACCCAGGTCGTCGAGGCGGCGGACCGGCTGATCGCCAACACCGCCGAGGAGGCGGCCGAGCTGTCCCTGCACTACGCGGCCCGGCCGGACCAGCTCGCCGTCGTCCACCCCGGCGTGAACCTGGACGTGTTCCGGCCGGGCGACCAGCAGGCCGCCCGGGCCCGGCTGGGCCTGCCGCAGGACGCGTCGGTGCTGCTCTTCGCCGGCCGGATCCAGCCGCTCAAGGCCCCGGACGTACTGCTGCAGGCCGTCGCCGTGCTGCTCGAACGGGAGCCGGCGCTGCGCGAGCGCCTGATCGTGCCGATCGTCGGCGGCCCCTCCGGCACCGGCCTCGCCAAGCCGGAGAGCCTGCACAAGCTGGCCGCCCAGCTCGGCATCGGCGACGTGGTGCGCTTCCACCCGCCGGTCGGACAGCAGCACCTCGCCGAGTGGTACCGCGCCGCGACGGCCCTGGTGATGCCCTCGTACAGCGAGTCCTTCGGCCTGGTCGCCCTGGAGGCGCAGGCCTGCGGCACACCGGTGGTGGCCGCGGCGGTCGGCGGCCTGCCGGTCGCCGTCCGGGACGGCGTGACGGGCACGCTGGTGCGCGGCCACGATCCGCAGGACTGGGCGCACGCCCTGAAGCCGTACGCCACCGAGCCAGACCTGGTCGGGCGCCAGGGCGCGGCGGCGGCCCGGCACGCCGCGGTCTTCGGCTGGGGCGCCGCCGCCGCGAGCACCGCCGAGGTCTACGCGGGGACGCTGGCCCGCCAGGCCGGCCGGCTGGCCGCCTCCCGGCTGCGGCTGGTCTGACCGGCCGCGGCCGGTCCGACCGGCGGGCCCTGCTGCGCGCCGCCACTACCGCCGAGTAACGTCAATTCCATGGCAATCCGCACCAAGGACGAGGCCCTGACCCTCCTGCGCGCCGCCCTGGACGACACAGGAGTGGCCTGGGAGCCCGCCGCCACCGACCCGTTCACGCTGGTCGCTGCGCTGCCGGGCGTCCGAAAGCTGAGTACGGCCTGCGCCCTGCGGGTCGGCGACCACACCCTGTCGGTGAACGCGTTCGTGATCCGCCGCCCGGACGAGAACCACGAGGCCGTTTACCGCTGGCTGCTGGAGCGCAATACCAGGCTGTACGGCATCGCGTACGCGATCGACGCCCTCGGGGACGTCTACCTCGCGGGCCGGCTCCCGCTGGAGGCGCTGACCCCGGACTCGGTGGACCGGCTGCTCGCCGCCGTGCTGCAGAGCGCGGACGAGCCGTTCAACACCCTGCTCGAACTCGGCTTCGCCTCCGCCATCCGCCGCGAGTGGGAGTGGCGCACCAAGCGCGGCGAGTCGACCCGCAACCTGGACGCCTTCGCGCACCTGGCCGCACCGGTCGCGCCGCCCGCGGCCGGGCCCGCCGACCCGGGATCTGCCGCTCCGGGATCTGCCGCCTCAGGATCGACCGCCTCGGGGCCCGCCGAGTAGCGTCAGGCGCTCGTCGCCCGCAGGCCGTCCGCCTTCGGCAACCCGGCGTCAGGCACGGGCGCGGGGGCGGGAGCCGGTGCGGACGCGGGCGCATCGGCCGTCCGGCGGCCGAGCACCAGGTGGCCCGCTGCGGCGAGCGTCCCGAGCAGGGCGCACCCGCCCCAGACCGCGCCGCCGCCCGCGTGCTGGAGCAGCAGACCGCCCAGCGCCGGGCCGAGGAAGGAGGCCAGCGACCAGGACAGCGAGTAGACGCCCTGGTAGCGGCCGCGCGCGTGGGCGGGCGAGAGTTCGGCGACCAGGCCCATCATGGTCGGCGTGTTCATGATCTCGCCGATCGTCCACACGACGACGGTGACCGCGAACAGGATCGCCGAGGACCCGGCCAGGGCCGTCAGCCCGAAGCCCCAGCCGGTCAGCAGCGCGCCGGCGACCAGCAGCGCCGTCCGGTTGCGGCCCTCCGTCATCCGGGTGACCGGGATCTGCAGCAGCACGATCAGCAGGCCGTTCAGGCCGATCACCAGCCCGTACCGGGCGGCCGAGATGCCCGCCTGCCCCATGTCGACGGCCAGCGTGGTGCTGCCCTGCTGGACCACCAGGGCCAGCAGCAGGGTGAGCCCCACCACGGCCATGAAGCGGGTGTCCCGGAACACGGTGCCCAGGCTCACGGCCGGCGCGTCCCGGTGCAGGGCCGGGGCCTCGGGCCTGGTCTCGGGGATCTTGACGAAGACGACCACCGCACAGAGCAGCGTGGTGAGCGCGTCGAGCAGGAAGAGCGTGAGGTAGCCGTGGGCGGCGATCAGGCCGGCCGCGGCGGCCGAGACCCCGAAGCCGATGTTGATGGCCCAGTAGTTGAGGGAGTAGGCGCGGACGCGGTCGGCCGCGGGCACCAGGTCGGCGATCATCGCCGAGACGGCGGGCCGGGAGGCGTTGCCGCAGAGCCCGACGAGGAACGCCACCGAGGCGATCGCCACCTGGCCGTCCGCGAAACCGAGCACCGCGGTGGAGAGCGCCGTGCCGACCTGGGCGGCCATCAGGGTGGGCCGCCGGCCGATCCGGTCGGTCAGCACCCCGGCCCCGACGGACGCCACGGCCGAGCCGAGCCCGAACAGGGACGCGACCAGACCGGCGTACGAGGCGGAGTAGCCGCGGTCGGCGGTCAGGTACAGGGCCAGAAAAGTGACGACGAAGCCGCCGAGCCGGTTCACCAGGGTCGACGTCCAGAGCCACCAGAACTGCCGGGGGAGCCCGCCCATCGTCTCCGTCAGGACTCTCCGGAGGCGGTCGGGGACGGGCATGGCGGGGCTCCCGGGCAGCAGTTGTCCCGGTGAGCGGTGCGGGGTGGACCGAACAGCGGGGCAGTAAGTGGCTCAAGCGATGGTTGTACATTACACAGCGGCCCTGGCCGCTGCCAGCCGTTAACTTGCCTCCACTAAGCTGGGGGCCATGGCTGATACGACCTACCGACTGATCCTGCTCCGCCACGGCGAGAGCCAGTGGAACCAGAAGAACCTGTTCACCGGTTGGGTCGACGTCGACCTCAACGAGAAGGGCGAGAAGGAGGCCGCACGTGGCGGCGAGCTCCTCGCCGCCGAGGGCTTCCTCCCCGACGTGCTGCACACCTCGCTGCTGCGCCGTGCCATCCGCACCTCGCAGATCGCGCTGGACAAGGCCGACCGGCACTGGATCCCGGTCAGCCGCAGCTGGCGGCTGAACGAGCGCCACTACGGCGCCCTGCAGGGCAAGGACAAGGCCCAGACCCTCGCCGAGTTCGGCGAGGAGCAGTTCCAGCTCTGGCGCCGCTCGTACGACACCCCGCCGCCGGTGCTGGCCGACGACAACGAGTACTCGCAGGCGAACGACCCCCGCTACGCCGACATCCCGAGCGAGCTGCGTCCGGCCACCGAGTGCCTCAAGGACGTCGTCGACCGGATGCTCCCGTACTGGTACGACGCGATCGTCCCGGACCTCGCGGCCGGCAAGACCGTCCTGGTCACCGCGCACGGCAACAGCCTGCGCGCGCTGGTCAAGCACCTCGACGGCATCTCGGACGAGGACATCGCGGGCCTGAACATCCCGACCGGCATCCCGCTCGTGTACGAGCTGGACGCCGACTTCAAGCCGCTCGCCAAGGGCGGCCGCTACCTGGACGCCGACGCGGCCGCAGCCGCCATCGAGGCGGTCAAGAACCAGGGCAAGAAGTAACCCGTTTCACCGCAGGCCTTCCGGCCCCGCCTCCCCGACCCGGGGAGGCGGGGCCGGACCCGTTGGCGCCCCCGGTGTCCGCTGCGGGTCAACTCCCTTGTGGGTGAAGGGTCCTGAAAATGGTTCAGACCATTGACGCCCGGCCGGGCGGGATCCTACCGTGGGAGCATTGGCCTGGCGCAGACATGCCAACGATCTCTGTCGGCCGCCCCCGTGCGCAGTCTGTGTCCGGCGTGTTCATCCACCCCCACGGAGGAGCACCATGCGCAAGCGTCACATCCTCGCGGCGGCCCTCGCGGCCGCCGCCGTCCCGCTGGGCCTCGCGGTCCCCGCCCAGTCGCACGGCTACATCTCCACCCCGCCGAGCCGCGCCGCCCTGTGCGCCGCGGGCACCGTCACCAACTGCGGTGACATCCAGTACGAGCCGCAGAGCGTGGAGGGGACGAAGGGGTTCCCCACGACCGGGCCCTCGGACGGCACCATCTGCGCCGGCGGCAACTCGCGGTTCGCCCAGCTCGACGCCCCGCGCAACGGCGCCTGGCCGGCCACCAAGGTCACGGCCGGGCAGAAACTCACCTTCACCTGGAAGTTCACGGCGCGGCACTCGACCACGTCGTTCCGGTACTTCCTCACCAAGGCCGGCTACAACGCGAGCCAGCCGGTGACCAGGGCCACCCTGGACCTCACGCCGTTCCTCACCGTCCCCTACAACGGCGCCCAGCCGCCGACCACGGTGAGCCACGTCGCGACCCTGCCCACCGGTCGTACCGGACACCAGGTGGTCGTGGCGGTGTGGGAGATCGCCGACACCGGCAACGCCTTCTACTCCTGCACCGACCTCACGTTCTGAACCCGCAGGCCCGGCCGGCCGGCGAACGGCTGAGCAGCTGAGGGAGTGCGATCCCGCCCCGGGCCGGGCCCTGAACCCGGCCCGGGGCGGAGCGGCGGACTCAGTGGCCGCCGCAGCAGCCTCCGCTCACACCGCCGCACTGGCAGGGGGCGCCGCTCTGGCAGCCGCAGCCGCACCCGGGGCCGCAGCCGCAGCCGGCGGCGAGGACGGGCAGGAGTTTCGGGGCCGGGGAATCGGTCGACCGGGTCGGCGGTGCGGGCCGGGTGGGGGTTGCCTTCATGGCGCTGGACCCTCCTCGTGACGGGCACACGTCGGTGCCTACATATCGAGTGAAGCGTCGCGCCGACGGGCCGTCAACGGGCGCGCGGGGGTGGGAGCCCGGCGCACCGTGCGCCCCCACCGCCCGCGCCCGGGCCTACTCCGCTGCCGCGGTTCCCGTCGAGGCGACGAACTCGTCCACGTGCTCGCCGGTCACCAGGTAGACGACCCGCTTGGCCACCGAGACCGCGTGGTCGGCGAACCGCTCGTAGTACCGGCCGACCAGCGTGACGTCGACGCCGGTCTCGATCCCGTGCTGCCAGCGGTCGTCGATCAGGTGCGCGAACAGCTCGCGGTGCAGGGCGTCGATCGCGTCGTCGTCCCGCTCCAGCTCCAGCGCCGCGTCGACGTCCTTGGTGGCGATCACCAGGCCGGCCTTGGCGACGAGGCGCTGGGCGAGCTGGCCCATCTCCAGGACGATCGGGTGCAGGTCGTGCGGCACCGCGGACGCCGGGTAGCGCAGCCGGGCGACCTTGGCGACGTGCCGGGCCAGGTCGCCGCAGCGCTCCAGGTCGGCGCTCATCCTCAGCGAGGTGACCACGATGCGCAGGTCGGTGGCGACCGGCTGCTGGCGGGCGAGCAGGTCGATCGCCCGGTTCTCCAGGTCGTGGTGGAGGGTGTTGACCTTCTCGTCCGCGGCGATCACGCTCTCCGCCAGGCCGAGGTCCGCGTCGAGCAGTGCCGTGGTGGCCCGGCCCATCGCGGAGCCGACCAGGCGGGCCATCTCGACCAGGCTGTCGCCGATCGAGTCGAGTTCCTCGTGGTACGCGTCGCGCATGCTCTCTCCTCAAAGCTGTGTCGGTGGCGGTGCCGACCGGACGCCCCGCAGTCGCTGGACTGCTGGGACGGCCGCTGCTGGTGGCGCGAATCGTACGCGTGCACCAGGGGTGACGGGCGGGTGCCCGCGTACCGTCTCCCCGTCCCACATGGGCCGCGCAACCCAGAGTGGGCCGTCCGGGCGACCACGCACGACCCGCACAGTGAACCGGCAGCTACCTGAAGGTGAATTCTCGGCAACGTAGGGCGGATGCCTTGATCCGAGCAGGGGGGACGGCCGTCGGGATGCGCTTACGCTGGCCACATGGACGTGAATGTGGCCGCCGCCGCTGCCTGCGCCATAGCCGGGCTCGGCGTCGGCCTCACGGCCGCCATCGCCTTCCGTTGGAGCGAACGCGAACAGGCCCGGGACCGGAACGGCAGCAGCGGTAAGAACGCGGGTGGCACGACCAGCACCCAGGAATCCCCTCTGCCCCCCGGGGTGGACACGGTGCTCTCCGTGCTGCGCTCCTGCGCGATCGTGCTGGGCGACGGCGACGAGGTGGTCAAGGCCAGCTCCGCCGCCTATGCGATGGGCCTGGTCAGGGGCGGTGCGATGGCCGTCGACCAGATGCTGACGCTGGCCCGGGCGACCCGCCGCGACGGCGAGATCCGCCAGGCCGAGCTGGAGTTGCCCCGCCCCGGGGTGGCCCGCGCCACCGATCCGCTGGCGGTGTCCGTCCGGGTCGCGCCGCTGGGCTCGCGCCTGGTGCTCGTGCTGGTCGAGGACCTCACCGAGCGCCGCCGGGTGGAGGCCGTCCGCCGCGACTTCGTCGCGAACGTCAGCCACGAGCTCAAGACCCCGGTCGGCGCGCTCTCGCTGCTCTCCGAGGCGGTCGCCGACGCATCCGACGACCCGGAGGCCGTCCAGCGGTTCGCCGGCCGGATGCAGATCGAGGCGACCAGGCTCGCCAGCCTCGTCCAGGAGATCATCGACCTGTCGCGGGTCCAGGACGACCGCCTGATGGTCGACCCGGAGCCGGTGCCGGTGGACGAGCTGATCGCCGAGGCGATCGACCGCTGCCGCCAGCAGGCCGCCGCCAAGCAGATCCACATCGCCGCCGGCGGCATAGCCGACCTCTACCTGCACGGCAACCGCGGCCAGCTGACCGCGGCGCTCGGCAACCTGGTCGAGAACGCCGTCAACTACAGCCCGCCCCGCACCCGGGTGGCCATCGCCACCCGGCGGATCTCCAGCGCCGCCGCGCTCGGCGAGGCGGACGGCGAACTGATCGAGATCTCGGTGACCGACCAGGGCATCGGGATATCCGAGAAGGACCGCGAGCGGGTCTTCGAACGCTTCTACCGGGTGGACCCGGCCCGCTCCCGCCAGACCGGCGGTACCGGGCTCGGCCTCTCGATCGTCAAGCACGTGGCGGCCTCGCACCGAGGCACCGTCTCGGTCTGGAGCGTCGAGGGCCAGGGCTCCACCTTCACCGTCCGACTGCCCGCCGGGCAGGCACCCGAGGACCACCGGCCCACTTCCGAGCCGACGGTCCGACCCCTGTCAACCACCACCCCCCAGCGTGCCCCGGAGGCCCGAAAGTGACCCGAGTACTGGTCGTAGAGGACGAGGAGTCGTTCAGCGACGCCCTCTCGTACATGCTCCGCAAGGAAGGCTTCGAGGTGGCCATCGCCGCCACCGGCCCCGACGCCCTGGAGCAGTTCGAACGCAACGGTGCCGACCTCGTCCTGCTCGACCTGATGCTCCCGGGCCTGCCCGGCACCGAGGTCTGCCGCCAGCTGCGGGTGCGCTCCAACGTGCCGGTGATCATGGTGACGGCGAAGGACAGCGAGATCGACAAGGTGGTCGGCCTGGAGATAGGTGCGGACGACTACGTCACCAAGCCGTACTCCACCCGTGAGCTGGTCGCCCGCATCCGCGCGGTGCTCCGCCGCCGCGGCGAGGACGGCGGCCCCGGTTCGGACGGCGGCGGCCCCGGCGCGCTGGAGGCCGGCCCGGTCCGGATGGACGTCGACCGGCACGTGGTGACGGTGGACGGCGCCAAGGTCGACCTGCCGCTCAAGGAGTTCGACCTGCTGGAGATGCTGCTGCGCAACGCGGGCCGGGTGCTGACCCGGATGCAGCTGATCGACCGGGTCTGGGGTGCGGACTACGTCGGTGACACCAAGACCCTGGACGTGCACGTGAAGCGCCTCCGGGCCAAGATCGAGCCGGACCCGGGAGCCCCGCGCTACCTGGTGACGGTGCGCGGCCTGGGCTACAAGTTCGAGCCGTAGACCGCGCCGCCGGTGGCATGACGAAGGGCCCTCCCCGCGGGGAGGGCCCTTCGCGTCGCTCAGTGCGCGGTGGGGCTGGGGCTGCCGGTCGCGGTGGCGGTCGCTGTTGCCGTCGCGGTGGCCGAGGGGCTGCCGGTGGCCGAGGGGCTGGCGGAGGCAGCCGGCGGCAGGGCCGTGGCGCTCGCCGAGGCGGTGGCGCCGGGGGAGGCCGTCGCCGCCGGGGCCTTCGGGCCGAAGCCCTTGTAGATGCCGCTGTCGGAGTAGACCGAGGCCTGGGCCTCGACCTTGCCGCTCTCGCCGGGCTCCCCGAAGGCGAACGCGGTCGGTGCGAACCCGCCGACCTGCACGCTGGTCGAGGCGACCCGGGCGGAGGGCGCACCCGGACCGCCGAGCAGCACACTGCCGCCGGCCGGGATCACGAGCTTGTCGACGCTCGCGCCGGCCGCGTCGGTGAGGCTCGCGGTGCCGGTGCCCACGGTGACCGTCTTCAGCGTCGCGTCGGTCGTCCCGGTGTTGCTGATGTTGACGGTCACGCTGGCGGGCCCGGTGTGCTCGCCCGAGGACTCGGCCCCGGTGACGACCACGATGTTGTTCAGTAGCAGGCTCGTGCCGAGGGTCGCCGAGGCGGTGTCCGGCTTGACCTCCAGCGTCTCCGCGGTGTTGCCGGCCGCGCAGGCTGACAGCGAGGCGATGGCGAGGGCGGCGATGGCGGCGAGGCCGCCGCGTCGAAGGCTGCGGCTCACGGCGGCGGCTTCTCCTTTGTCACGTTTCGGGTGGTCGGACCTCAGGTTACCGACCGTTGTCGACGGCTCGTCACGGGGTGGCCCCGTGTCGTGGTCGGAGTACTTCCGGGCGGCCGGCCGTGGGGTCCGGGGCGGGGTCCGCAGCGGGGCCGGTGGTGGGGCGGCGCCCGCCGGTGGTGCGGGCGGGCACGTGCGCCCTCTGGCGCTCCTGCGCGCCGCGCCGGCCCGGTTGCCGGTCACGAACGTTCAGGAACGTCCACGAACCAGGCCGGGCCGGGAACCGCGGTCACCGGCCGACTGTGGATCACGATCCGGAAACGACGCGATAAACGACGAAAACTCAAGATCCAATCATGGTTTCGTGAGTGTTGCAGCAGGTTTCGGTGAGCACCGGAACCGCCTCCGACCTGCGGGAAGCCCGCCGCGAACCCCGGCCGCAGCACGTCATGGGGGTCCTTGTCAAGCCCCGAGACCCGCCCTGACCTGCGAAAACGCCCTTCGGGTGCGCCGAAAAGCGTGTTATTCTGGAAAGCCACGGAAGGGGTCCTGTCACATGACGTTCAAGGTTGGCGACACGGTGGTCTACCCCCATCACGGGGCTGCGCTGATCGAGGCCATTGAAATTCGCCAGATCAAAGGTGTGGACAAGACCTACCTGGTGCTGAAGGTGCAACAGGGTGACCTGACGCTGCGCGTGCCCGCCGAGAACGCAGAGTTCGTCGGTGTGCGCGATGTTGTCGGCCAGGAGGGTCTGGACCGGGTCTTCGAGGTGCTTCGCGCACCGTACACCGAAGAGCCGACCAACTGGTCCCGCCGCTACAAGGCGAACCTCGAAAAGCTTGCCTCGGGTGACGTTATCAAGGTCGCCGAGGTTGTGCGCGACCTTTGGCGTCGCGAGCGCGAACGCGGTCTGTCCGCCGGTGAGAAGCGGATGCTCGCCAAGGCGCGCCAGATCCTGGTCAGCGAGCTCGCGCTGGCCGAGAACACCAACGAAGACAAGGCGGAGACGCTGCTCGACGAGGTGCTCGCCTCGTAGGTCCGCTCTCCCGCTCACAGCGCCCGATGCCGGCGCGCCGCTGAGGGTGCTCACGCTCCCGCAGTGGTGCAGTGGCACTTCGGGCGCTGAGGCGTGTCCGGAAGGGTTCGCGTCCGTCGTGCACGCCATGGCCATACCCACTTCGCCGAAGGAGTGAAACCTGAACGCCGCAGGAGCAGTCGCAGCAGCAGTGGTGCCGGCCGCCGGGCGCGGGGAGCGGCTGGGGCCGGGTGCCCCGAAGGCCCTGCGGGAACTCGGCGGGGTGCCGCTGCTGGTCCATGCCGTCCGGGCGCTCGCGCGCAGCCGCGCGGTCGGCCTGGTGGTGGTGGCCGCGCCGCCCGAGGGGGTGGCCGAGGTCGTCGGGCTGCTCTCCGGCCACGGGCTGGAGGGCAAGGACGTCCGGGTGGTGGCCGGCGGGGCGACCCGCCAGGAGTCCGTCCGGCTCGGGCTCGCCGCGATCCCGGCGGACGTCGGGATCGTCCTGGTGCACGACGCGGCCCGTCCGCTCGTCCCGGTGGAGGTGGTGGACGCGGTGGCGGCCGCCGTCCGGGGCGGGGCCGAGGCCGTGGTGCCGGCGGTGCCGCTGGCCGACACCGTGAAGCGGGTCGAGCCGCAGCCCGGCGGCGGGCCCGAGCCGGTGCTCGACACGCCCGACCGGTCCACCCTCCGCGCGGTGCAGACCCCGCAGGGGTTCCGCCGCGACGTGCTGCACGAGGTGCACGAGAAGGCGCTGGCCGAGGAGGCCGGCGGCGGGCTGCCGCCGGTCACCGACGACGCGGGCCTGGTGGAGCGGTACGGCGGCCGGGTGGTCGTGGTGCCCGGCCACGAGGAGGCCTTCAAGGTGACCCGCCCGCTGGACCTCGTGCTCGCCGAGGCCGTACTCGCCCGACGGAGGGCCTCCGATGGCTTCTGACCCGGCCGGCCCGCAGCCGGCGCCGCTGATCCCGCGGGTCGGCATCGGCACCGACGTGCACGCCTTCGAGGCGGGCCGCCCGCTGTGGGTGGCCGGTCTGGAGTGGCCGGGCGCGGGCGACGGCCTGGCCGGGCACTCGGACGCGGACGTCGCGGCGCACGCCGCCTGCGACGCGCTGTTCTCGGCCGCCGGGATCGGTGACCTGGGCGCGCACTTCGGCACCGACCGGCCCGAGTGGTCCGGCGCGTCCGGCGTGACGCTGCTCGCCGAGGCGGCCCGGCTGGTCCGGGCCGCCGGGTTCGAGATCGGCAATGTGTCGGTGCAGGTGATCGGCGTCCGCCCGAAGATCGGCAAGCGCCGCGCCGAGGCGCAGCAGGCGCTGTCGGCGGCGGTCGGGGCGCCGGTCTCGGTCTCCGGGACGACCACCGACGGCCTCGGTCTGACCGGCCGGGGCGAGGGGCTGGCGGCGCTCGCCACCGCGCTGGTCTACGCGACGGGGTGAACGGGCGGGGAATGACCCGTGGGTGACGCGTGTTCAGCGCTGTCGGTGGGGGAAGTCGTCCCTACCGTTGGCACTGTCCGTCAACCCTCGACCCCGACCGTCGAGTGAACGAGAAGAGGCCCTCATGACCGCGCAGCTCTCCGACCAGGCCAAGGCACTGATCGACGGCAAGGCATTCGCCGTGGTGGCCACCGTCCAGCCGGACGGCAGCCCGCAGGCGTCCGTGGTCTGGGTCAAGCGTGACGGCGACGACCTGCTCTTCTCCACGGTCGAGGGCCGTCGCAAGCACCTGAACCTGGTCCGCGACCCGCGGGTCTCGCTGGTGGTCAATCCGGCCGAGAGCCCGTACACGTACCTGGAGGCCCGCGGCGAGGTCACGCTGACCCGCGAGGGCGGCCGCGAGTTGATCGACGAGCTGGCGTACAAGTACCGCGGCGAGAAGACCTACGGCTTCGACGGCCCGGACGACGTGCGGGTCGTCGTCCGCCTGACCCCCCGCAAGGTGGTCGGGAACATCTGAGCGGAGGCCGGCCTTCCGGTTGGCCACGTGCGCGTAACGACCCCGCGGCAGTATTGACATTCCAGAATGTCGCGGGGCACCCCCCTGTGCCCACTACGCTTGACGCTGTGAGCATTCGCCTGTACGACACCAGCACCCGCCAGGTACGCGACTTCGTCCCGCTTGTACCGGGTTGTGTCTCGATCTACCTGTGTGGCGCTACCGTCCAGGCGCCGCCGCACATCGGGCACATCCGGTCCGGCCTGAACTTCGACGTCATGCAGCGGTGGTTCGCCTACCGCGGCTACCAGGTGACGTTCGCGCGCAACGTCACCGACATCGACGACAAGGTGATCGCCAAGGAGCGCGAGCTCGGTACGCCGTGGTGGCAGATCGCCTACGCGAACGAGCGCGCCTTCAGCGACGGCTACACCGCGCTCGGCTGCCTGCCGCCCACGGTGGAGCCGCGGGCCACCGGGCACATCCCCGAGATGATCGAGATGATGCAGGCGCTCATCGCGAAGGGGCACGCCTACGCGGCGGACGGGAACGTCTACTTCGACGTGAAGTCCTACCCCGGCTACCTCGCGCTCTCCAACCAGAAGCTGGAGAACCTCCGCCAGCCGGAGGGCGAGGGCGAGACCGGCAAGCGGGACTCGCGGGACTTCGCGATGTGGAAGTCGGCGCGGCCGGGCGAGCCGAGCTGGAGCACCCCGTGGGGCCAGGGCCGGCCGGGCTGGCACCTGGAGTGCTCCGCGATGGCCCACAAGTACCTCGGCCGCGCCTTCGACATCCACGGCGGCGGGCTGGACCTGATCTTCCCGCACCACGAGAACGAGATCGCCCAGTCGAAGGCGTACGGCGACGACTTCGCCAACTTCTGGGTGCACAACGCCTGGGTCACCATGAGCGGCGAGAAGATGAGCAAGTCGCTCGGCAACTCGGTGCTGGTGTCGGAGATGGTGCAGCGCTGGCGCCCGATCGTGCTCCGCTACTACCTGGCGGCCCCGCACTACCGCTCGATGATCGAGTACAGCGAGGAGTCGCTGCGCGAGGCCGAGGCCGGCTTCGGCCGGATCGAGGGCTTCGTCCAGCGGGTCGTGGAGCGCTGCGGGCCGGTCGAGGCGGCGCCCGAGGTGCCGCCGGCCTTCGCCGAGGCGATGGACGACGACCTGGGCGTTCCGCAGGCGCTGGCCATCGTGCACACCGCCGTCCGGCAGGGGAACAGCGCGCTGACGGCGGACGACAAGGAGAACGCGGTAGCACGTTTGGCCGAGGTCCGTGCGATGCTCGGTGTACTGGGTCTCGACCCGCTCGACCCGCAGTGGGCCGGCGCGGAGCACGGCGAGGACCTCCACGGCGTGGTCGACTCGCTCGTCCGGCTGGTCCTGGACCAGCGGCAGGCGGCCCGGGCCCGCAAGGACTTCGCCACCGCGGACGCCATCCGCGACCAGCTCGGCCTGGCCGGGCTGGCGATCGAGGACACCCCGTCCGGCGCGCGCTGGACGATCAACAGCCAGTAGCACGTTGTGACGATCAATTGACCAGTAACCCCTTGTGAAGGGGTGAGGGTGGGCCGTACCGGAACGGTGCGGCCCTCCCTCCTTGTCCGGGCCGCCGGGATTTCCGGCGGGCGGGCGGGGAGGGCCCACGCAGGACGCAGAGCATGTCGCAGTGAGGCATGCCGGACAGACAGGAAGTAAGGCCATGGCCGGCAACAGTGCACGCAGGAACCGCCGCAACCCCGGGTCGAAGAAGGGTGCGAGTGTCGGTACCGGCGGCCACAGCCGGAAGGCGCTGCAGGGCAAGGGCCCGACCCCGCCCGCCTCCGCCCGCAAGGGCCACATCAAGCAGCGCCAGGCCAACGCCTCGGTCAAGCGCGAGATGGACGCGAAGTCCCGCGCCGGCATGCGCCGCAGCGGTGGCGGCGGCCGTGGCGGCCGTGGCGGGGCCGGCGCCGCCGAGCTGGTGGTCGGCCGCAACTCGGTCGTCGAGGCGCTCATCGGCGGCGTGCCGGCGACCGCGCTCTACGTCATGCAGTTCATCGACACCGACGACCGCGTGCGCGAGGCCTTCCAGGCCGCCAACGAGCGCGGCATCCCGCTGATGGAGGCCCCGCGCCCGCAGCTGGACCAGATGACCAGCGGCCTGAACCACCAGGGCCTGGTGCTCCAGGTCCCGCCGTACGAGTACGCGCACCCCGAGGACCTCCTCGGCGTCGCGGCCGACCTCGGCCAGGACGCGCTGATCATGGCCCTGGACGGTGTGACCGACTCCCGCAACCTCGGCGCGGTCGTCCGTTCCGCCGCCGCCTTCGGCGCGCACGGCGTGGTCATCCCCGAGCGCCGGGCGGCCGGCATGACGGCGGGCGCCTGGAAGACCTCCTCGGGTGCGGCGGCGCGCCTGCGGGTGGCCCGCGCCACCAACCTGACCCGCGCGCTGGAGGCGTACCAGAAGGCCGGCTGCCTGGTGGTCGGCCTGGCGGCCGACGGCGAGGCCGAGGTCGGCGAGCTGGAGGCGCTCACCGGCCCGGTCGTGATCGTCGCGGGCAGCGAGGGCAAGGGCCTGTCCCGGCTGGTCTCGGAGACCTGCGACATCCGGGTGCGGATCCCGATGCCGGGCGCCACCGAGTCGCTGAACGCCGGTGTCGCGGCGGGCATCGTGCTCTACGAGGCCGCCCGTCTGCGGGCCCGGACCTCCTGACCTGCTCACAGTTGGATGAAAGCGATCGGGCCCGACCGGGCCCGATCGCTTTTCTCATGATCACTTCAAGTGGCCGCCAAGAATCCACCCGGGAGAGTGTCCTAACCGCCCGTCACCCGGTTAGACGGGTGTGGACACCAGAACACCTCGGTTCCCCGGGCAGGGCGGCGGCGCGGCGGGGATAGATTCCGGCCCCGGTCTCAACACGGTCAAGGTACCGTCCGACCCCGCCCGGCTGAGCAGCACCCAGGCGAGCTTCCGGCTCAGACTCGGCACCCCGGTGCCGCCCCTGATCGACGCGCCCACCGACCTGCTCTCGTACGGCGCCGCCTTCGGCGACCCGTACGCGAGCAAGGGGTTCATCCGGCGCCCGCTGGTCACCCCCCAGGTGGTGGTCGACACCGCCGCCGTCCCGCTGCTCGCGGGCGCGGCCGTCGGCGCGCCCCGGCGCAAGGGGCGGGTCACCGCCGTCACCTGGACGGGCCAGGCCGCCCCCGGCGACCTGGCGGCGACCAGGCTGCTGGAGGCCGTCCGGCTCAGCACCGTGCCGGCCCCGGCCGGAGCGGGCCGCGGCCCCTCGGGCAGCCGGGCGGACGACGACACCCAGGTGATCCCGCCGTACGGCGGATCGCGGACGGTGCCGCGCCAGCCGGGCTCGCACACCCCGGCGGGCCGGCAGCCCCAGGGGTGGACACCGGCCGGCGAGCTGCCGGAGGTCTCCGCCGTGGCGGCGGGCGACTCCAGGCACGCCTGGTACCCGGGCCGCCGCGTCGACCTCGGGCTCGTGCTGCTCCCGCTGCGCGTGCTGCTCGGCTCGCTCTCCGTCTACGCGGGCTTCAGCAAGCTCTGCAACCCGGTGTACTTCGACGGCGGCGAACGCGGCTCGATGATGCGCTGGCTCGCCTCGCTGCACCCCTGGCGGGTCGCCGAACCGGTGCTGGCCTTCGCGATGGCCCACCCGGTCGGGGCCGGCCTCGGCGTCGCCTTCACCGAGATCGTCGTCGGCGTGCTCTCCATCCTCGGCCTCTGGCAGCGGCTGGCGGCCGGCACCGCGATGCTGCTCTCGGCCGTCCTGCTGTTCACCGTCAGCTGGCGCTCCGTGCCGGTCTACGACACGCCGGACCTGATCTTCCTGGCGGCCTGGAGCCCCCTGTTGATCGCCGGCGCGCCGTTCGGCTCGCTGGACGGCCGGCTCGCCCTGGAGGCCTGGCGGCGCCACGGCGCGGCCGCACCCGGTGCGCTGCGCCGGCGGGTGCTGCGGCGCGGCGCGGTGGTCACCTCGCTGGTCGTCGGGCTCACCCTGCTGACCGGCTCGATGCTCGGCGCCGCCGTCCGCACCGGAGGCCGTCCGGCCCCCGGGCCGACCAGGCCCAGCACCGACTACGGCACCCCGGTCTGGCCCGGGGGCGCCTCCGCGACCCCGAGCACGCCCCCGACGCCGTCCGCGAAGCCGTCCCCCACGCCCTCCCGCCCGGCCACCCCGACGCCGTCCGCCCCCGCCTCGCCGAAGGCGAGCCCGAGCCCGAGTCCCAAGCCCCGGTCGACCAAGACCGACGGCGCGCCCTCGGCCGGCACGCCGAACGCCCCCGCCGGCGGTGCCCCCGCGGCGACCGGGGCGGCGGGGAGTTCCGGGCCCGCCCCCAGCAGCCGCAGCACCGCACCGAGTACCGGTACGGCGCCGAAGCCCAGCCAGAGCAGCCCCGGGTCCGGACTGCTCGGCGGCGTGCTGGGCAGCGCCCCGCTCGCCGAACTGCCCACCCTCGGTGCCCAGCGCGGCGGCAGCCGCCCCGGTGCGGGGTCGTCGGCCTGACGCACGTTCGACCCGGGTACGACAGGAGCCGGCCGGGACCCTCCCCAGGGAGGGTCCCGGCCGGCTCTGCTGCTCTCACGCCCTGGAGCGGTCCCCAGGGATCCCCGGAGCGCTCCAGGGTCCCTCAGGTCGCGCGGCGGGCCTCACGGTACGTCCGGGGCTACTGCGGGGCCCGGCCCGCGACGGAGGCCAGCTCCTTCGCCGCCTCGGTGAGGTCCTTGGCGGTGTCGATGGCCCGCCAGTAGACGCCCTGCGGCAGCTGGTAGCCCGCCAGCCGCTTTCCGCGGGCCAGCTGCGGGAAGGTGGTGCGCTCGTGGTCGCCGACATCGGGCAGCAGCGCCGCGAACTCCGGGCTGAAGACGTAGAGGCCCGCGTTGATCAGGAACGGCGAGGGCGGCGCCTCGATGAAGTCCAGCACGTTGCCGAACTGGTCGGTCTCGACGGCGCCCCACGGGATCCGCGGCCGGGCCAGCGCGAGCGTCGCGACGGCGTCCCGCTCGTGGTGGAAGGAGGCCATCTCGCGCAGGCTGAAGCGCGTCCAGATGTCGCCGTTGGTGGCGTACCAGGGCTCCTCGGGGCGGGGGAGCGCGCGGGAGGCGTACTTGAGGCCGCCGCCGCGTCCCAGCGGCTCGTTCTCCACCACGGTCCGGACGTTCAGCGGCAGGTCGGTCCGGTCGAGCCACTCCTGCAGCACCTCGGCCAGATGGCCGCAGGAGATCACCACGTCCGTCACGCCCTCGGAGGCCAGCCAGGCCAGCTGGTGCCCGACGATCGGGGTGCCCGTGCCGGGGATCTCCACCAGCGGCTTCGGGCGGTCGTCGGTGTAGGGGCGCAGCCGGGAGCCCTGCCCGCCGGCCAGGATCACTGCCTGGGTGACGTTGGGGGCGGCGAGGGGAGCGGAGTCAGCGGTCATGCCGAGAACAATAGGCCGCCGGCCGGCGGATCCGGCCGGGCGCCGCCCGCTGTCGGCCGCCCTTGGGCGGCCGTTGCCCGCCCGCCGTCAGCCGTTGGCGCCGGAGGCGAACGAGCCGTCACAGACCGGGCGGGCGAAGGACCGGGCGCGCTGGACGTCGCCCTGGTACTTGCGCACGGCGGCCTTGCCCAGGTCCATCGCGAGGGAGCTGCAGTACGGGGTGAGCGAGGGCTTCTCGCGCATCGTCCGCTCCAGCAGGTCGAGCGCGGTGCCGGGGTTGTTGGCGCGCAGCTCGTCCAGGAGGTCGGTGCGCAGGGCGTCCTGCGGGGCGAGGCCCTGGGTGGAGGTGTTGTCGGCGCCGGCGCGCCCGATCCCGGCGCCGTCGTTGCTCGACGCCGCGACGACCTGCTGGTCGAGCGAGGTCGGCGGGGCCCACGGCACCCGGGTCACGGCGAGGGTGCCGGTGGTCACGAGGATCACGGGCAGGGTGAGGGCGACGGTCTGGCCGATGCGGCGCACTAGCTGGTTCACGCTCAGGAGCGTAGCGCTGGGTATGCCCAGGATCGCATTCCGTTACACCAATGAGTGAAGCGTGTCCCGGTTCGTCCGGTCACCGTGTTGACGCGGGTGCCCGGCCCGGGTCGGCTGCGGGCACGACTGAGCCCTGCCGGACCGCCGTCCGGCAGGGCTCAGGTCATACGTCTTGTGCCGTGTCCGTTTGTTCCCGAGGCCGTCAGGCGCTCAGGCGGGCACCCGTGGTGGAGTTGAACACGTGGGTCTCGTGGCCGATCGGCACGACGTGGATGGTCTCGCCGCGCTCGGGGATCTGACGGCCGTGCACGCGCACGACGATGTCCTTGTCGTCGCCACCGATCTTGGTGGTGCCGTAGACGAAGCCGTCGGCGCCGAGCTCCTCGACGACGTTGACCGTGACGGCCACGCCCTCGATGCCGCCGGCCGGGACGATCTCGAAGTGCTCCGGGCGGATACCGACGGTGACGGTCTTGTCGGTGCCGGCGCCGGCCAGCTCGTCACGCGAGATGTTGATGACCGAGCCACCGAACTTCACGCCGCCGTCGACCAGCGGAACCTCGACGAGGTTCATCGCCGGGGAGCCGATGAAGCCGGCCACGAACAGGTTCGCCGGGCGGTCGTACATGGTGCGGGGGCTGTCGACCTGCTGCAGCAGACCGTCCTTGAGGACCGCGACACGGTCGCCCATGGTGAGGGCCTCGACCTGGTCGTGGGTGACGTAGACGGTGGTGATGCCCAGGCGGCGCTGCAGGCTCGCGATCTGGGTGCGGGTCGAGACGCGGAGCTTGGCGTCCAGGTTGGAGAGCGGCTCGTCCATCAGGAAGACCTGCGGCTCGCGGACGATCGCGCGGCCCATCGCGACACGCTGGCGCTGACCACCCGAGAGGGCCTTCGGCTTGCGGTCCAGGTAGTCGGTCAGGTCGAGGATCTTCGCGGCCTCTTCGACCTTGCTGCGGATCTCGGCCTTGTTGACGCCGGCGATCTTGAGCGCGAAGCCCATGTTGTCCGCGACGGTCATGTGCGGGTACAGCGCGTAGTTCTGGAACACCATCGCGATGTCCCGGTCCTTCGGCGGCAGGTGCGTGACGTCGCGGTCACCGATGCGGATGGCGCCACCGTTGACGTCCTCCAGGCCGGCCAGCATGCGGAGGCTGGTCGACTTGCCGCAGCCCGAGGGGCCGACGAGGACGAGGAACTCGCCGTCCTCGACGTGCAGCTCCAGGGCGTCCACGGCGGGCTTGGTGCCGCCCGGGTAGAGGCGGGTCGCCTTGTCGAACGTGACAGAAGCCATGACTGTGCTCTCCTTCACCGGCAGGAACGTGCCGGACGATCCGAGTAAAGGCGGAAGTGCCTGGTGCGCCGGTCCCTCAGTGGTCTCGACCACCGGGCGAGCCGACTCCCGGCGACGCTACCTTCGCCGTCGCCGCTTGTCAGCCCCCTGCCGCCCCTGACTTCGGCATCGGTTCGGTCACGCCCGCACGCCGTCCGGGCCGCCGCCATATGCAGACAAGGCCCCACCCCGTCCCGGTAGACTTCCCCCCGGTGCCGCCGTGGTCCGCCGCGGACGGCTGCCGTGCCTCCTTAGCTCAGCTGGCCAGAGCACCGCTCTTGTAAAGCGAAGGTCGTCGGTTCGAATCCGACAGGGGGCTCCGCGCACCACCCGGGCCCCGCCCGGTAGTTCCACGAACGGCCCCGGACGACTCGTCCGGGGCCGTTCGCGTGGGCGGATGCGGGCCCCGTGGGGGCTGCTGGGCCGAACGGGCGAACGGGCGGGGGTGGGCCCGCCCGGGGGATGGCTGCGACATGCCGTGTCCGATATCAGATGATATGACTCGATCTACTGCCGTCTGCGTCCTTGCCGACGCCGTCGGCCGAGTGGTCGCCGAGATACGGTCACCTGCTGGGACGGGAGCCCCATGGACAACTACCCGCTGCTCAACCTGTTCTGGACCATGCTGGAGTTCTTCCTCTGGATCCTCTGGTTCTTCCTGCTCTTCAAGATCATCACTGACATCTTCCGCAGTCAGGACATGGGCGGCTGGGGCAAGGCCGGCTGGACCATCTTCGTGATCCTGCTCCCCTTCCTCGGGGTGTTCGTCTACCTGATCGCGCGCGGCAGCTCCATGGGCGAGCGCGACCTGGAACAGGCCAAGCGGGCTGACGCCGCGTTCAAGGCCTACATCAAGGACGCGGCGGGGCCCTCGGGCGGCGGCGCGGCGGGCAGCCACGTCGACGAACTCGCCAAGCTCGCGGATCTCAAGAACAGCGGCGCGATCACCGAGGCCGAGTTCCAGAAGGCCAAGGAGAAGCTGCTCGTCTGACCGGCCGGCAGCAGCCGCCCGACGACGGGACCTCCCGCCCCTTCGACCGGAGCCGCCTGGCGCCCGGCCCGCGAGACCTTCGCGGGC
>NZ_JBHUWW010000044.1:0-56321 GCF_042669755.1 Kitasatospora sp. NPDC057223
GGCCGGAGAAGGCTCTGAGAGCTTCTCCGGCCGGGCCCCTGCGGGCTACCCGGGTACTTCAGGTGCGGTCAGCCGTGGTGTCAGCTGCGACGCGCGCGACGGCGGCCGAGGAAGACCGCTCCGCCGCCCAGGGCGAGCAGCGCCGCGCCGCCGGCCGCGATGGCCGTCGTCTGGGTGCTGTTGCCACCGGTGCTGGCGAGGTTCTCGGACGGCGTCTCCGAGACCGGCGCGACGGTCGGGGTGCCGACCGGGCCGGCGGCGTCGACGACGGGCGCCGGGGCCGCGGAGGTGGCGGAGGCGCTCGGGGCGGCGGTGGCCGACCCGGTGGCGCTCGGGCTCACCGTGGCGGACGGGCTCGCGGTGACGCTCGGCGAGGCCGAGGCCGACGGGGACTCCGAGGCGGTGGCCGTGGCCGACGGGCTGGCGGTGGCCGTGGCGGTCGGGCTCACGGTGGCCGACGGGCTCGCGGTGACGCTCGGCGAGGCCGAGGCCGAGGCCGACGGGGACGCGGAGGGCTTCACCGTGGGCGTCGCGGACGGGCTGGCCGTCGGCGTCGGGGTGCAGGCCTTGCCGCCGTTCCAGGCGGTGATCAGGTCGTCGGGGAACGTCGCGTTCGGGTACTTCGGCAGCGGGGCCGACACACCGTCGTGCTTGCGGTCGTTGCCGTACAGGTCGATCTGGCCGAAGCAGGTCGGCGCGTGCGAGCTGACGTCGAGCTTCGCCTCACGCTTGGACTTGCCGAGCGTGGTGGTGTCCCAGCCGAGGAAGGTCTGGGTGCCCGAGGTCGCCCAGGTGGAGCCCTGGGTGTTGTACGAGGCCAGCGAGACGTCGTACTCGCAGCCCTCGCCCGGGTGGGAGTCCTCGCTGAGACGGACGGAGATCTTGGTGGACGGCTGCTGCAGACGGCCGTCGGTGACCCACTTCGAGCCACCGTCGACCTTGTACTCCACCGTGACCGAGCCGCACTTCTTGGCGGCCGCGGCGTGCGCGGTGCCGGCGACCGCGAGCGGCGCGACGACTGCTATGCCGACGGCGGAAAGCGCCGACAGTGACCTACGGAGAGATCGAGACACGGATGCTCCTTCAAGCTGTGATCGCCAGGCCCCGGAGGCAGGGAGCACGGCCGGGAGCTGAGCACTGTGAGAGCGGCGACAGTACACGAGGCCGAAACATGTTCAGCGCCGGGGATCCCTTGGGGCACAAGGGCCTTGGGGCGTTCTGGGACAAACCCGGTCAGGACTGTACGCGGACAAGATCGTCTTCGCTCCCGGCGGCCGGACGGCCGTTCCCTTCGGTTCGCACACCCTCTTCTGGCCGGGATCCGCCGTTCGGCCTGCCGCCCTGGGCGACCACGAGCGCGCCGAGGACGACGGCCGCACCCAGCACCTGGGCGGCGGTCAGCTCCTGACCGAGCACGACCCAGCCGACCGTGGTGGCGACGAGCGGGCTCAGCAGCCCGAGGAAGGTGACGCCGGTGGGCGACAGGGCGCGGATCCCCCGGAACCAGAGCGTGTAGGCCAGCGCCGCGCCGACGAGCGAGAGATAGCCGTAGCCCGCCAGGTTCGCCGGCGTCAGCACGGCCGGCGGCGGCCCCTCGACGAGCAGGGCGACCGGAAGCAGCAGCAGGCCGCCCGCGACGAGCTGCCAGCCGGTGGTCGCCAGCAGCGGCGCGGGCGGGGCCCAGCGCTTGCTGAGCACCACGCCGGCGGCCATCACCACCGCCCCGCCGAGCGCGGCGGCCACCCCCAGCCCGTCCAGCCGGGCGCCGGCCCGCAGCACCAGCAGACTGACGCCCGCCACTCCGGCCAGGCCGGACAGCACCGTACGCAGCGTCAGGCGCTCCCCCAGCAGGCCTGCCGAGAGGCCGGCCACCAGCAGCGGCTGGACGGCGCCGACGGTGGCGGCTACCCCGCCGGGCAGCCGGTACGCGGCGACGAAGAGCAGCGCGAGGAAGGCCCCGATGTTCAGCGCGCCGAGCACCGTCGCCCGCCACCACCAGCTGCCCCGCGGCAGCCGCCGGGTGATCAGGACGAGCAGCAGCCCGGCCGGCAGGGCGCGCACCACGGCGGCGAGCAGCGGGCGGCCCGGCGGCAGCAGTTCCGTCGTGACGATGTAGGTGGTGCCCCAGACGGCGGGGGCCAGAGCGGTCGTCAGGATGATTCCCAGTCGATTGCTTAGCACTAAGCAAAAATATCTCACCGCTAAGAGATTGGCTAGACTGGAACCGTGACAGACCACGTGGACCGCGTACTCGAACAGTGGAGCGCCGAACGCCCCGACCTCGACGTGTCACCGATGGCGGTGATCGGCCGGATGAAGCGCCTCCATCAGCTCATCGAGGCGGAACTGCGCCGCACCTTCGCCGCACACGGACTCGACGCCGCGTCCTTCGACGTCCTCGCCACCCTGCGCCGCAGCGGCCCCTCCCACAGCCTGACCCCGGCCGCCCTGATGCGCTCCGCCATGGTCACCTCGGGCGCCATCACCCAGCGCCTCGACCGCCTCGAAAGCCGCGGCCTGGTCACCCGCACCCCCAGCGAGACCGACGGCCGCGTGGTGCACGTCGCCCTCAGCGCCGAGGGCCTCGCCCTCATCGACCGGGCCCTGCCCGACCATGTCGCCACCGAACACCGCCTGCTCGCCGCCCTCACCCCCGACCGGCGCGACACCCTCGCCGACACCCTGCGCGACCTGCTGCAGTCGCTCGGCGACGACAGCGGCGGCAGGAGCGGCAGCTGACACGGCGGCAGGGGCGGCCCTCCGGTAAGGAGAACCGCCCCTGCCGCCGCCGGACGCGCGACGCCGGCCGCCGGTCGCCAGTTGCCAGTCGCTAGTCGCTAGTCGCTGGCGCAGCTCGTCCCCGCGGCCGGCATGGTGCCGTCCACCAGGAAGGCGTCCACGGCCGCGCTGACGCACGCGCTCTTGCCGTATCCGGTGTGGCCGTCCCCCTCACGGGTGAGCAGGACCCCGCCGGCCAGCCCGGCGGCCAGCTTCTGCGCCCAGGCGTACGGGGTGGCCGGGTCGCCGGTGGAGCCGACCACCAGGATCGGGGCGGCGCCCACGGCCTTGATCTGATGGGGCTGCTCGGTCGACCGGTACGGCCAGGCCCGGCAGTCGGGGTCGAACAGGGCCTGCTCGGGGTTGTGCGCGCTGACCAGCGGGGCCTTCTCCTTCAGCTCGGCCAGGGCGGCCTGCAGCTGCTCGGGCGCCGGGGTGTCGACACCGCCGTCCGCGCAGTGGATCGCCAGGTAGGCGTCGAACATGTTGGTGTAGTGGCCCTCGGCGTCCCGCCCGTTGTAGCCGTCGGCACGGGCCAGCAGGTAGTCGCCCTTGTCCTTGACCATCGCCCAGCCGAGCGCGTTGCGAAGGTACTCCCAGGACTGGTCACCGCCGTAGAGCGAGCTGAGGACGGCCGTCCACCCCTCGGTCGCGGTCAGCTTGCGGCCGCCCTGGACGGTGAGCGGGTCGTCCTTGAGGCCGTCCAGGTAGTCGGCGAGCTTCTGCACCGCACGGTCCGGATCGGTACCGAGCGGGCAGGCCTTCTGCTTGACGCAGTCGGCGGCGAACTCGCGCAGCGAATTCTCGAAACCCGCCTGCTGCTGGACGTTGTGCTGCAGCAGGTTCATCGTCGGGTCGACGGCGCCGTCGAGGACGAGCCGCCCGGTGCGGTCGGGGAACTCCTCCGCGTACAGGCTGCCGATGTAGGTGCCGTAGGAGAAGCCCAGGTAGTTGAGCTTCTGGTCGCCGAGAACCGCGCGCAGTACGTCCATGTCCCGGGCGGTGTTGCGGCTGCCGACGAACGGGAGCACCTTGCCGGAGTTGGCCTGGCAGGCGTCCGCGAGCACCTTGCCGTGGGCGGCGTCCGCCTGGTCCGTCGCGTTCCAGTCGTCGCGGCTGCGGTCGTCCAGGCAGTGGACCGCGGCGCTCTGGCCCACGCCGCGCGGGTCGAAGCCGACGATGTCGAAGCGGTCGTGCAACGACCCGTCATATCCATGGATGTCGTACTCGACCATCTGCACACCGGAGCCGCCCGGCCCACCGGGGTTGACCAGCAGGGAACCGATCCGCTGGTCGGGCTTGCCGGCCGGGTTCCTGGCCAGCCCGACGGTGACGGCCTCGCCCGCCGGGTCCGCGTAGTCCAGCGGGACGCGAAGGCTGCCGCACTGGGCCGCCGACTCGTCGTTCTTCTCGGTCTTCGGATCGTCCGCGCAGGGTGCCCAGGCGATCTGCTGGCCGTAGAAGGCCTGCAGGGCCGGGTCGGCGGCGCCGGTGGGCTTCGGTGTCGGCGTGGGCGGGACGGTCGGCGTGGGCGACGCGGTCGGGGGGGCCACCGGGCCGGGGGTGGCCGACGCCCCGGCGCCGGAGTGACCGGCGGAGGAGGTACAGCCGGCGAGCAGGCAGGCCGCGAGGGCGGCAGGAAGTGCGCGGCGGGAGAGCCGCGCGAATATGGCGTTCACCGCACAGGAGTATCACCTGCTCATCACAGTGATCACCTTGTTATTCCCGGCGACGCAAGGGCCGTACGACTCCGAACGGCCCGTCAGTCCACCGCGCGGAGCCGGCCCGACGGTACGCCCGGACCGACGGCGCGCCGGTCGGGCGATGTGCTGTGGGCCCCGCAACGCGAAGATCCCGCCCGATCACAGGGATCGGACGGGATCTCGTGACCGTTCACGGGCATAACCCGAGAACAGTCGTTGGGTGGAGCTGAGGGGATTCGAACCCCTGACCCCCTCGATGCGAACGAGGTGCGCTACCGGACTGCGCCACAGCCCCAACGAGATGAAACTTTAGCACCTTCCGGGGGCGGTCCGTGACCACCCCCGGGTGGAGCGCCCTGGTGGGGGGCGCTCCGCGGGGTGGTCATTCGTTGGCGGCCCGGGGGCGGCCGGCGTAGCCGTCCTCGGGGGCGGCGGGGGCGGCGGGGGCGGCCGGCGGTTCGGCGTACTGGTCGAAGAGGGGCGTGTTGCGGGGCTCGGCCGGGCGGCCGGCGTTCCAGGTGCCGGGGGCGCCGAGGTCGAGGCCGCGGGAGACCCGGGGGGCCACGGGGGCGGTGACGTAGGTCGGCAGCGGGACGGGGACGGGCTCCCACGAGTCGGGGCCGGCGGCGCCGCGTTCGCGCATGCCGTCGACCCACTCCTCGTGGTCGGTCGCCTCGACCAGGGCGGAGGCCGTACTGGTGGGGCGGACGCCGTGCGGGGCCGGGTCGGCGGCGATCCGCAGGTGCGGACGGCCGCGGTCGTTCGGGTGGGCCGCGTCGTGCGGGGCCCGGCGGCTGCCGGTCTCCTGACGGTCGGGGCGGGGGCCGCCGGTACGGGCGGCGGGCGGGCGGCGGTTCTCGTCCCGGTCTCCCTCGGCGCGGCGCTGTTCGCGCTGCCGCAGCCGCTCGGCGGCCTGGGCCGCGCGGACGCGGTCGAGCTTGACCTCGTACCGCTGGCGTTCCAGCTTGCGCAGGTGGCCGATGTACAGGGTGAGGA
The DNA here is from genome assembly GCF_042669755.1 of Kitasatospora sp. NPDC057223. Taxonomy (NCBI): domain Bacteria; kingdom Bacillati; phylum Actinomycetota; class Actinomycetes; order Kitasatosporales; family Streptomycetaceae; genus Kitasatospora; species Kitasatospora sp. NPDC057223. The sequence continues at coordinate 5,478 of NZ_JBHUWW010000044.1, forward strand.
GGGCGGCCGGAACGGCCGGTGCCCAGAGGAAGGCCAGGCCGGCGACCGCCGCGACGATCGCGCCGAGGGCGAACGCCAGGAAGAGCACGCTGACCATCCGGCGCCGGCGGGCCAGCAGGCGCGCGCGGCGTTCGGCCGGGAGGTCGAAGGCGCGATCGGGGTCGCCGGAGTGCGGCCGGTCGGTGTCGGACCGGTCGGCGTCCTGGTCGGCGTCGGGGTGGGGTCCGGACCGGGACGGCGCGCGGCCGGCCGGCTCGGGGGCCGGGTCGAAGCCGCCCGGAGACGGTTCGGGGGCGTGCTCGTCCGGCCCGGCGGGGTCGCCGGAGGTCCGGTCGTCGGATGTCTGGTCGCCGTCGGTCCGGTCGGGGGTGCTCTGGTCGTCGCCAAGGGCCCGGGATGCCCGCCGCTCCATCGCCGATCGCCCGGCCAGCAGGCGGATGGCGGTGCTGAAGCGTTCCGTCGGGCGCGCCTCGTTGAGCTCGTCCTGCCTGCGGAGCCACATCGGCACCAGATAGGCGGCCCAGGCCCCTACGATGACCGCGTAGATAAGGCCGCTACTGCTCACGTTTCACACCGTACGGGCGTTGGGTAAGGCCTGGCAGCAATTTGGCACGGCGTGTCGTGTGATCAAGCTGATTCTCCGACTATTTTGCCGGTATTTGTGCCCGTCCGTCTGGGGAACGATGCCATATCGATATTATTTTCGAACATATATTCAATTCTCTGACTCACGGCCGGACCTGATCGCCCGCCAGCGGTCGAGCATCCCCTCCGGCACCTCTTCGGCGGTCAGTACGTAGACCAGGTGGTCCCGCCAGTCCCCGTCGATGTGCAGATAGCGCGGACGCATTCCCTCCGAGCGGAACCCGAGTTTTTCCACCACCCGGCGGCTCGGCATGTTCTCGGGCCTGATGCAGACCTCGATCCGGTGCAGGCCGAGGACCCCGAAACAGTGCTCGACCGAGAGGGCCACCGCCGTCGGCATGATGCCCTGGCCGGCCACCGCCTCGTCGATCCAGTAGCCGACGTTCGCCGAGCACATGGATCCCCAGGTGATGCCGCCCACGGTGAGCTGGCCGGCCAGCCGGCCCTTGTGCAGCACGACGAAGGGCAGCATCCGGCCGGCCGAGGCCTCGCCGCGCAGGTAGCGGACCATCTGCCGGTAGGTGGGGCGGGAGCCGGGCTCGCGGCCGGCCGGGGACGGCGGCACGGTCGCCTCCCAGCGCCGCAGCCAGTCCCGGTTGCGGCGGCTGACCTCCTGCCAGTCCCGCTGGTCACGCACCCGGATCGGGCGCAGCGTGACGTCCCCCTCGTGGAGTTCGACCGGCCAGCCGGCGTTCAGTGCGCGCTCCCGTCCGCAGCGTCCGCAGCCCCTGCGGTGTCCACGGCTTCCACGGCCTGCCCGGCTCCGACAGGGCCGGCGTCCGCAGCCGCCGGGCCACCGGAACCGGAGCCGGGGTGGTCGCCGCCGCCGAGCTGGTCGACGGCGTGCGCCAGCAGCGGTCCGAGGACGGCCAGGCCGTCCTTGACGCCGCCGGTCGAGCCGGGCAGGTTGACGATCAGGGTGCGTCCGGCGAGGCCGGCCAGGCCCCGGGACAGCGCCGAGGTGGGGACCTTCTCCCGGCCGTACGCCCGGACGGCCTCGGCGATGCCGGGGATCTGCCGGTCGATGACGCGGGCGGTCATCTCGGGGGTGAGGTCCATCGGCGAGATGCCGGTGCCGCCGGTGGTCAGCACGACGTCGTAGCCGGCGGCGACGGCCTCGCGCAGGACGGCCTCGACCGGGTCCCCGTCAGGGACGACCCGGGGGCCGTCCACCTCGAAGCCCATCGCCCGCAGGCCCGCGACCAGGAGCGGGCCGCCCCGGTCCGCGTAGACGCCGGCCGAGGCCCGGTTGGAGACGGTGACGGCGAGGGCCTTCACGAGCGGGTCTCCCCCGGCTCGGCGGGCTGCCCGGGGGCGTACCAGTCGCCGCTCTTGCCGCCGGTCTTGGTGAGCACCCGGACGTCCTCGATGGCGGCGCCCTTGTCGACGGCCTTGACCATGTCGATGACGGTGAGCCCGGCGACGGCGACCGCCGTGAGGGCCTCCATCTCGACGCCGGTGCGGTCGGCGGTCCGCACGGTGGCGGTGATCTCGACGGCCTCGTCGGTGACGGTCAGGTCGACCTGGACGCCGGAGATCGCGATCGGGTGGCAGAGCGGGATGAGGTCCGGGGTCCTCTTGGCCCCCATGATCCCGGCGATCCGGGCGACCGCGAGGGCGTCGCCCTTGGGTACGCCCTCTCCGCGCAGCAGTTCGACGACCCGGGGTGCCACCCGTACCCGTCCGGCGGCGACCGCCGTGCGCACGGTGGTGGCCTTCCCGGAGACGTCGACCATGCGGGCGGCGCCGCTGTCGTCGACGTGGGTGAGGCGGTCGCCGGGTGGTGAGGTCGTCACGGGTGCTCCAGGAGGACGGGTCGAATACCGCGCTACCGTACCCCCCGGGCCCGCCGGCGGGTGGGACCGGCCGGGGCCTGAGCAGGGCGTCGTCGGCCCGGCCGCCCGGAGCGGGGCCGCCGGCCGGCCGTCAGGCGTCGAGCAGGACCACGTCGACCTCGCTGCCGGCGGGCACCGCGGTGACGTCCTCCGGGACGACGATCAGGCAGTTCGACCTGGCCAGGGCGCCGACCAGGTGGGAGCCCTCGCCCCCGACCGGCTCGACCCGGCCGTCGGTGGTGTACCGCCCGCGCAGGAACTGCCGGCGCCCGGCGGGCGAGCGCAGGTCGGCCGGGCAGAGCGCCCGGACCACCGGTCGGTGGACGTCGGGGGCGCCGAGCATGGTGCGGATCAGCGGGCGGACGAACAGCTCGAAGGAGATGTACGAGCTGACCGGGTTGCCCGGCAGCGCGAGCAGCGGGACGCCCGCCCCGGTGCCGATCCGGCCGAAGCCCTGCGGCTTGCCGGGCTGCATCCGCAGCCGGCGGAAGTCGACGCCGCCGAGGCCCCCGTCGCCCTGCAGGGCCTCCTTGACCACGTCGTACGCGCCGACGCTGACACCGCCGCTGGTGACGACGAGGTCGGCCCGGCCGAGCTGGTCCTCCAGGACGGCCCGCAGCACCGCCGGGTCGTCGGGCACGCCGCCGACCCGGTACGCGATGGCTCCGGCGTCCCGGGCGGCGGCGGTGAGGGTGAAGCTGTTGGAGTCTGAGATCTGGCCGGGGCCGACCGGGTCGCCGGGCTGGACGAGCTCGCTGCCGGTGGAGAGCACCACCACCCGCGGACGGGGGCGGACCCGTACGGTCGCGCGGCCGATCGCGGCGAGCAGGCCGAGCTGGGTGGGGCCGAGCAGGGTGCCGGCGTCGAGCACCCGGACGCCGGCCGCGATGTCGCTGCCCCGGCGGCGGATGTGGGCGGCCTCGGTGACCGGGCGCAGGACCCGGACCTCCTCGCCCTCGACGGGCGCGGTCATCGCGGCGGCGGCCAGACCGCTGCCGGTGCCGCCGTCCGTCCACTCGACCGGGGCGACGGCCTCCGCGCCGGGCGGCATCGGGGCGCCGGTCATGATCCGGGCGGCCTGGCCGGGCCCGACCTTGGGGAGTTCGCCCGCGCCGGCCGCGATGTCACCGACCACGGCCAGCACCGAGGGGTACCGGTCGGTGGCGCCGGCCGTGTCGGCGGTGCGCAGCGCGTAGCCGTCCATCGAGCTGTTGTCGAAGGGCGGCAGGTCGCCGGCGGCGATCACGTCCTCGTCGAGCCGGCAGCCCTGGGCGTCGAGCAGCTGGAGCTCGATCGCGGGCAGCGCCGCCGCGGCGGACAGGATGTCGGCGAGGTGCTCGTCGACCGTCCACATCCGGTCCGCGGCGGGAGCCGATGCCGGGTCCGCGGCGCCGTCGCAGCAGGCTGCGGGGTCGGTGGTGCGCTCCGTGGGCCCGGTCATCGCTCACTCGCTCTCGGTCGTCGGGCCGCCCCGGCGGGGGCGGCCCGGTGGACAGCAGGTCCGCGGCTGGTCAGTCCTGCAGCTCGGTGCGGACGAATTCCCGGAGCCAGCTGCGGAACTCCGGGCCCAGGTCCTCACGCTCGGACGCCAGCCGGACGATGGTGCGCAGGTAGTCCGCGCGGTCACCGGTGTCGTAGCGGCGGCCCTTGAACAGCACGCCGTGCACCGTACCGCCGCCGGCGGCGTCGCGGGTGGCGAGTTCGCGCAGGGCGTCGGTGAGCTGGATCTCGCCGCCGCGGCCGGGCGGGGTCTCGCGCAGCACGTCGAAGACGGCCGGGTCGAGGATGTAGCGGCCGATCACCGCGTAGTTGGACGGCGCGTCGGCGGTCTCCGGCTTCTCGACCAGGTCGGTCACCCGGAAGACGTCCTCGCCGAAGCCGTTGGGCTTGACGGCGGCGCAGCCGTACAGGTGGATCTGGGAGGGGTCGACCTCCATCAACGCGACGACGGAGCCGCCGAGTTCCTGCTGCACCTCGATCATGCGGGAGAGCAGCGGGTCGCGGGGGTCGATCAGGTCGTCACCGAGCAGGACGGCGAACGGCTGGCCGGCCACGTGCTGTTCGGCGACCAGGACGGCGTGGCCGAGGCCCTTGGGGTCGCCCTGGCGGACGTAGTGCATGTTGGCCAGCTCGACGGATTCGCGGACCCGGCGCAGCCGGTCCTGGTCGCCCTTGCGGGCGAGGAGCTCCTCCAGCTCGTAGGCGCGGTCGAAGTGGTCCTCAAGAGCGCGCTTGTTGCGGCCGGTGACCATCAGTATGTCCGACAGGCCTGCTGCGGAGGCCTCTTCGACGACGTACTGGATGGCCGGCTTGTCGACGACCGGCAGCATCTCCTTCGGTGTGGCCTTGGTCGCCGGCAGGAAGCGGGTCCCCAGACCGGCTGCGGGCACCACGGCCTTGGTCACCGGCGTGCGGGTGGGTGTCGTCGTCATGCGTTTACCTTACTAAGGCGTCTGAACGCCGAGCTGATCACCGGGTTAAACCGCTATGAATGAAGATCGCGGCCTGCGGCAACGGCGGTCGGCGTGTCCGGAAGGGCAGCGGGGGTGAGGGGCCCCGCGCTGTCACAGGCCGACAGGCTACCGGTGAATACCGGACGGTCGCGCACGGCCTCCGGACCCCGCTGCGCCGCGTCGGGCGCTGCACCCCTCTGCGTCGCGTCCTGCGCCGTGCCCTGCGTCGTGCCCTGCGCCGCGTCCGGCTCCGCCTCCTGCTCCGCCCCGTCCTGCGCCGGGCGCGGGCCCGCCCCGCGCCAGCAGTCGCCGCCGGCCTGCTTCGCCTCGGTCAGCGCCCGGTCGGCGGCCCGCAGCAGCAGCGCGGCGTGCGCTCCGTCCCGGGGCAGCACGGCGATCCCGACCGAGGCGGTCAGGCCGTTTCCGTGCGCCGGGCGCGGTTCGCGCGGGCCGGAGGACCAGTCCAGCAGGCGGTGCCGGCGCACGGACCAGACCAGCCGCTCGGCGACCTGGACGGCGCCCTCCAGGCCGGTGTCCGGCAGCAGCACCAGGAACTCCTGCCCGCCGTACCGGCCGAGGGTGTCCGACCGGCGGATCTCCATACCGAGGCGCTGGATGAGATCACGCAGCACCGCGTTGCCGCGGCCCCGGCCGTGCTCGGCGATGATCGCGTCGAAGCCGGCGATCTCCAGCATCAGCAGCGCCAGCGGGTGCGGCTGGTCGAGGCGGTCGGCACGCTGGTCGGCCCGGCGGGCGCGCTCGATCTCGCGGCCGAGGGTGAGCTGCAGGTGCCGGTAGTTCCAGACGCCGGTGAGCGGGTCGCAGGAGGCGGTGCGCTCCAGTTCGGCGCAGCGGTCCTCCAGTTCGGTGATCCGCCCGCGCAGGCCGGCCTCCCGGACGGCCGCGCCGGAGTCGCCCCGCCGCAGCCGGACGCCGAGCAGGGTGGTGCCGGCGAGCGCGGGGACGCTCAGCACGGCCATGGCCTGGACCAGTAGCGCGGTGGACATTCGGGGCGCCTTCCGCATGTCAGGCTCTGAACCGTCACCGGGTACAGAGCTGTGGAGGATCCCATGCACAACGACAAGGCCGGGCTGAGGACACGGCTGCTCGCCGCCCGCCGGGCCCGCACCCCGCAGTGGCGCGAAACCGCCGCGACCGCGCTGGCCGGCCACGCGCTGGCCCTGGCGGGGCCCGGCCGGACGGTGGCCGCGTACGTCTCGGTGGGCGCGGAGCCGGGCACCCGGCCGCTGCTGGACGCGCTGGCCGCCCACGGCGTGCGGGTGCTGCTGCCCGTCCTGCTCCCCGACAACGACCTGGACTGGGCCGTGTACGAGGGCGCGGCGCACCTCGCCCCGGCCGCGCGCGGCCTCCTGGAGCCGACCGGGCCCCGGCTCGGTCCGGAGGCGGTCACCGGGGCCTCGGTGGTGCTGCTGCCCGGCCTCGCGGTGGACGGCCGCGGCCTGCGGCTGGGCCGCGGCGGCGGCAGCTACGACCGGGTGCTGGCCCGCCTCGCCAGGGCCGGCGCGCGGCCCCTGCTCGCCACCCTGCTGTACGAGGACGAACTGCTGGAGAGCGTCCCGGCCGAGCCGCACGACCTGCCGGTGGACGCGGCCGTCACCCCCTCCGGCGTGCACCGGGTGGGCCCGGACCGCAGGGGGTGAACCGGCCGGGGGTCAGCCGGTCGTGAGGACCAGCTTGTTCCTGACCGACTTCTCGACCGCCTCCGCCGAGTAGGCCCAGGGCAGCAGCTCGCCCTTCGCCCACAGGGCGGTCTGGTCGTTGTAGTTCGGGTGGTAGGCGTGGCCGGAGGCGCCGCCGACGTTGATCCAGCGCGAGGCGTCGAAGTTGCTCAGGTCGACGACCATCCGCATCGAGGGGATCCAGTCGACCTCGTAGCCCGCCGCCGCGTTCCAGCCGGCCGCGTTGACGGCGGCGGTGCCGCCGGACAGCTGGTACGGCCCCCGGTTGAGCAGCTTGTGGACGACGCCGGAGGCGATCGAGGAGTCGTCCGTGCCGAGGGTCTGCTCGCGCAGGGTCAGCGTGTGCAGCCGGCCCCAGCTCCAGGTGGAGATGTCCTTGCTGAGCAGGGACGTCAGGTCCTGGCGGGCGTCCTTCATGGCCTCCGCGAGCAGGTTGTCCAGGCCCTTCTGCTCGTGGTGGTCGGCGTCGATGTACGTCCACCAGCTGCTGTCGGGCTGGGTGAGCTGCTGGCGCACGACCTCCATCCACCGGTCGCCGCCGTCGGGCTGGGCCTTGCCCGGATCCCGGGTGCCGCACTCGGTGACGATCTCGGTGGTCGAGGTGTCGGGCTTCGTGGGGTCGCTCGGGGCGTGCACCAGCAGGCAGTTGTCCTCGGCCCGCAGGTCGGCCGGGAACTTCTGGCCGAAGGCGAGGCTGAGCAGCTGGCGCCAGACGCCGTTGTAGTACGCGGCGGCGGCCGAGTCGGCGTCCTGGTGGTAGTTCCAGTCCTTGAGCAGGCCCTGCGCCTCGCGGACGTACGGGTCGTTGATCTTCACCTTGAGCAGCAGCGGGACGAGCGTCTGGGCCAGCACGCTCGTGTTGTCCAGCTGCATCGACTGCATGTCGTCCGGGGAGATCTTGCCGCCGTTCCTGAGCTTCAGCTCGATCTGGTCGGTGATCTCCTTGGCCCGGGTGCCGTACTCCCAGTCCTTGGTCAGCAGGTACTTGTACGTCGGGTCGACCACGGCCTGGTTGGCGGTGACGATGTAGCCGGCCGCCGGGTTGAAGCTGTACGGCAGCGCGCTGAAGGGGATCGAGCCCTTCCAGGCGTAGGAGGAGTCCCAGCCGAGCGAGGGGTAGGTGCCGTCGCCGTTGCCGCGGACCGGGATGCTGCCGGGCGCCTGGTAGCCGATGTTGTTCCTGGTGTCGGCGTAGATCAGGTTCTGGGCGGGGACGGCGAAGTCCTTCGCGGCGGCGCGGAAGTCGTCCCAGCCGGTGGCCCGGTCGAGCTTGAAGACGGCGTCCATGGTCTTGCCGGGGGTGAGCGCCGTCCACTGCAGGGCGACGCCGTAGCCGGTGGTGCCGCGGTCGGGGGCGGCGTTGCCGTTCGGGGCGTAGGTGCCGACCTTGCGCTGCTCGGAGCTCGGGTCGGAGATCAGCGGCGCGCCGCTCTGGGTGGTGCGGACGGTGATCGTGCGGTCCTCGCCGCCGGCGACCTTGATGGTCTCCTTGCGCAGCCCGAACTTCACGTCCTTGCCGTCGACCAGGTACGTGTCGGGGCCGGTGACCTTCTCCAGGTAGAGGTCGGTCACGTCGGCGCCGAGGTTGGTGAAGCCCCAGGAGATGTTGTTGTTGTGGCCGATCACCACGCCCGGCATCCCGGCGAAGGTGAAGCCGGAGGTGTCGTAGCCGCAGGCCGCCGAGACGGCGCGGCAGTGCAGGCCCATCTGGTACCAGACCGAGGGCAGCCCCGGGCCGAGGTGCGGGTCGTTGGCGAGCAGCGGCCTGCCGGTGGTGGTGTGGCTGCCGGCGACGACCCAGGAGTTCGAGCCGATGCCCTGGCCCTGGCGGCCCAGCAGCTGCGGCATCGCGTCGATCCGGTCCGCGACGTCCTTGAGCAGCCCCTCGGCGGCGACCGCGCCCTGGGCGGTGGCACCGGCCGGCGCGGCCGGCGGGGCGGTCGAGCCGTCGGCCGGCTTGTAGGTGTCGCCGGCGACGGTGCCGGTCTTCTTGACGATGGTGCCGTTGCGGTCGTACGGGTAGTCCGGGTAGAGCTGGGCGATCTTGTCGGCGCTGAAGTCCTGGCTGAGCAGGGAGCGGTCGATCTCCTCCTGCAGGTTGCCGGAGAGGTTCCAGGCCATCGCCTTGAGCCAGGCCACCGAGTCGACCGGCGTCCACGCCTCCGGCTTGTAGTCGCCGTTGGCGACGCCGAGCAGGGCGTACTCCAGGGAGGCGCTCTCGCCGCCCGGGTGCTCGGTGAGCCAGGCGTTCACGCCGTCCGCGTAGGACTGCAGGTACGCCTTGGTCTCCGGCTCCAGGATCGTGTCGTACTCCTGCTGCGCCACCTGGTGCCAGCCCATGGTGCGCAGGAAGGAGTCGGTCTCGACCTGGCCCGAGCCGAACATCTCGGAGAGCCTGCCGGACGTGATGTGCCGCCGTACGTCCATCTCCCAGAAGCGGTCCTGGGCCTGCACGTAGCCCTGGGCCCGGAACAGGTCCTCGGGGGTGTCGGCGTAGAGCTGCGGGATCCCGTTGGCGTCCCGTTCGACGTCGACCGGTGCGGAGAGTCCCGGCACCTTGACGCTGCCGTTGACGTCGGGGAAGGACGCGCGGACCGCGGCCACTCCCCGGTAGCCGCCGTATCCGAGTCCGGCCACCAGGAGCACGGCCAGCACGATCACGATCAGACGGGCGCGCCGGAACTTCTTCGAGCGGGGCATCTGGGTCCTTGGCATCAAACGGGTGCCGCCCGAAGGGCGTCGTTGAACGGGAGGCGGAGGGTCTCGGTTGTGGCCGTGACAGGTCACCACATTAGGCCGACTCAGGTGGCGGGCGTGCACGGGGGACGCCCACGGTCGGATCGCGGGCCCGTCGGGAGGGGCTCCGGGCGGGACACGGACCGGAACAGCGGCTGGAACACGGGCCGGAACACGGCCCGGGACGCAGGCTGGGACCCGGAAAGGATTCACCTAAAGAGCAGGTAAAATGTTAGACTGAGTAACGATCCGGTCGTGACGGACCGTCAGCCACCCCGGCCGCCGTCCCCTCCGTCCCCGACCGACGCCGTGTCCGCCGCCCCGCCCGCTCCTGCCCGAGGTGCCCCTGCGTGACTGTTGACCACCTGAACCAGTTCCTGCTCGAGTTCTCCGTGATCCTGCTGGTCGCGGTGGTCGCCGTGCGCATCTCCACCCGCTCCGGGCTCCCCAGCCTGCTGATCTACCTCGGGATCGGGGTGGCCCTCGGCCAGAACGGCCTCGGCATCAGCTTCAACAACGCCGAGCTGACCCAGGTCCTCGGCTACGCGGCCCTGGTCGTGATCCTCGCCGAGGGCGGCCTCAAGACCAGTTGGCGCGAGGTCAGACCGGTGATGCCGGCGGCCACCGTGCTGGCCACCGCGGGCGTCGCGATCAGCGTCTTCGTCACCGCGGCCGGTGCCCACCTGCTGGTCGGCCTCGACTGGCGGGCGTCCCTGCTGCTCGGCGCCATCGTCTCCTCGACCGACGCCGCCGCCGTCTTCTCCGTCCTGCGGATGGTCCCGCTGCCGCACCGGCTGACCGGCCTGCTGGAGGCCGAGTCCGGCTTCAACGACGCCCCCGTGGTCATCCTGGTCGTCGCCTTCGCCACCGCCGGCGAGGCCGACGCCTGGTACGTCCTGGTCGGCACGATCATCGCCGAACTCGCGATCGGCGCCGCCGTCGGCCTCGCCGTCGGCAAGCTCGGCGCCTACGCGGTCAAGCACGTCGCCCTGCCGTCCTCCGGCCTCTACCCGATCGCCGTGATGGCCCTCACCGTGCTCGCCTACGCGGGCGGCGCCCTGCTGCACGGCTCCGGCTTCCTCGCCGTCTACGTCAGCGCGGTGATCCTCGGCAACGCCAAGCTGCCGCACGGCCCTGCGGTGCGGGGCTTCGCGGACGGGCTCGCCTGGATCGGCCAGATCGGCATGTTCGTCCTGCTCGGCCTGCTCTGCACGCCCGCCAGCATGGGCTCGGCGATCGTGCCCGCCCTGGTCATCGGCACCGTGCTGGTCTTCCTGGCCCGCCCGATGTCGGTGTTCCTCACACTCACCCCGTTCAGGCTGCCGATCCGCGAGCAGGCCCTGCTGAGCTGGGCCGGACTGCGCGGCGCGGTGCCCATCGTGCTGGCCACCATCCCGCTGGTGTCGGGCGCCCCCCGGGCCCAGGACATCTTCAACATCGTCTTCATCCTGGTGGTGGTCTTCACCCTGCTCCAGGGCCCCACCCTGCCGTGGGTCGCCAAGTGGCTCAAGGTCTCCGAGAGCCCGATGGGCCAGGACCTCGGCATCGAGTCCGCCCCGCTGGAGAAGCTGCACGGGCAACTGCTGTCGGTGGCCCTGTCGGCGGGTTCCCGGATGTCCGGTGTCGAGGTCGGCGAACTGCGGCTGCCCGCGGGCGCCGCCGTCACCCTCGTGGTCCGCGACGGCAACAGCTTCGTCCCCGACAAGACCACCGTGCTGCGCGGCGGCGACGAGTTGCTGGTCGTCACCACGGACGCCGTCGGCGAGGCCGCCGAGAGGCGGCTGCGGGCGGTCGACAAGGGCGGCAAGCTGGCCGGCTGGCTGAACGGACGCTAGAGCGGGTACCGCCGCACTCCGCGGGTGACGCCCGCCGTGCACGTCACCAGGGCACGGTGCCGGCGTCCTCGAAGAACTGGCCGGTCGGGCCGCCGTCGGGCAGGGTCGCGAGCTTGATGGCGATGGCCGCGCCCTGTTCGGGGGTGCGCACGCCCCGGAAGCCGTTGAGGTCGGTCGCGACGTAGCCGGGGCAGCCGGCGTTGATCAGGATGTTCGTGCCGCTCAGCTCCCGGGCGTACTGGAGGGTGACGGCGTTCAGGAACGTCTTCGACGGCGCGTACGCCACCGCCACCGGACCCGTGGTCAGCTCACCGGCGGTTCCCGACTGCCGGGCGAGGGAGCCGACGCTGCTGGACATGTTCACGATCCGCGGCGAGGCGGAGCGACGCAGCAACGGCATCAGCGCGTTGGTCACCCGGATGACGCCGATGACGTTGGTCTCCACGACCGTACGGACGGTGGCGGGGTCGACGCCGGTGGGCTCCTGGGGCATGGCTCCGGCGATAGCGGCGTTGTTGACGAGTACGTCGAGGCGTCCGGCCCGGTCCTCGATCAGCCGGGCGGCGGCGGTCGCGCTCGCGTCGTCGGTCACGTCCAGCGGTACGCCGAACGCGTCGACGCCGGCCGCCCGCAGTCGTTCCACCGCGGCCTCGCGGCGCCGGTCGTCGCGGGCGCCGACGCCGATGCTCCAGCCGAGGGCGCCCAGGCCTGCGGCGATCTCGTAGCCGATTCCCTTGTTCGCGCCGGTGACCAGCGCAATCGTCTTTTCGCTCATGGGGACCATGCTGCTCTCGGCCCCTGGCCGGGGTCCAAGACCGGTTGGGTGGGCGGCGATACCTTCCGGGTATGGATCCGGAGTAGCGTGGCCGGATGGAGACCAGGGAACTGCGCTACTTCGTCGCGGTCGCCGAGGAGTTGCACTTCGGGCGCGCCGCGCAGCGGCTCGGGATGGCACAGCCGCCGCTGTCACGGGCGATCCAGCAGCTCGAACGCCGGATGGGGGCAGCGCTGCTGGACCGGACCAGCCGCAGCGTCACGCTGACCGAGGCCGGTTCGGTGCTGCTGGCCGAGGGCCGGGCGGCCCTCGACGCGGTCGACGCTGCCGAGCGCCGGGCCCGTCGTGCGGCCGCTTCCGCGACCGGCCGTCCCGGCCTGGTCCTGGTCACGAAGGCCAGCGCGTCCAGCGAGCTGCTGGCGAGACTGCTGAGCGCGTACGCCGCCGAACCCGGCGCCGTCCCCGTCGACGTCATCCTGTGCGGCCCGGCCGAGCAGGGGCGACTCCTGCGTGAGGGCCGGGCCGACGTGGCGCTGCTGCACCGGCCGTTCGACTCGACGGCCGGGCTCCACACCGAGGAGCTCGGCTCGGAGGGCCAGGTGGTGGTCCTGCCGGCCGGGCATCCGCTCACCGCCCGGACCCATGTGCACATGGCCGACATCACCGGACTGCCGGGCCTGCCCCTGCCCCGCTGGCCCGGTCCCGACGGCAGCTACCCGCCCGGCCCCGGCCCGCAGGTCCGCGACCACGCGCAGCTGCTGCAGCTCGTCGCGCTCGCCCGGGCCTGCGCGGTCTCGCCGGAGTCGTGCCGGGCCCAGCTGCACGGTGACCTCGCCGCCGTGCCCGTGCTGGACGCGCCGAAGGTCACCACCGTGATCGCCTGGCCACCGCACAGCCGGTCCAGAGCCGTCGCCGACCTCATCCGGACCGCGACCCGTCTCCCGTAGTCCACCACGCCCGGCCGGGCACCCTGTCGCGCCCCGGCACAGGCGCGTTCGGCAGCAGCACCGACCGCTCGCCTTGCATTGGTAGGACGATTTGCGTCGCAGCCTGTAGTATGCAGGAGAGCGCTTGCTGTTCGAGCGCCTCACGAACCACTGAACACACGACACATCCGCAACATCTGCCTGAAGCAGAGTTGGCGCGACCGCTCGGCGGCCGCGGCCCGCAGCATCCACCGCCGGGCCCGGTAACAACCCCGGTCGACGCGCGAGAGGACGACTCTCGGCGCCGTCGGGGCCACCCGTACCCCTGCCGCGCTACCAGGCAGCAGGAAGGCATGACCGTGACGGCCCGCCGAACGGTCGACGACACCCCCGCCCCGACCAGGCCCCGCCCAGCGGCACGGGTCGGCTACGGAACACTGCTGCGCACCCCCGGTGCGCGGAGGTTCCTGCTGCCCGCCTTCGCCGCCCGCCTGCCCTTCGCCATGCTGAGCCTCGGCATCGTGCTGCTCGTCCGCGACACCTACGGCTCGTACGGCACCGCAGGCGCCGTCGCGGCCGTCTCGGCCGTCGCGCAGGCCTTCGTCGGCCCGCAGACCGGCCGGCTCGCCGACCGCTACGGCCAGGCCGCCGTCCTGGTGCCCAGCGTCCTCGTCCACGCCGCCTCCGTCGGCGCGCTGATCGCGCTCGCCCTCGGCCACGCTCCGGTCTGGACGCTCTTCCTGGCCGCCGCCCCGGCCGGCGCGAGCGTGCCGCAGATCGGCGCGATGGTCCGGGCCCGCTGGGTCGCCAAACTGGCGGACTCCTCCCCCGGGACGCTCAACACCGCCTTCGCCTTCGAGTCCGTGACGGACGAGTTGACCTTCGTGATCGGCCCGGTGCTCGCCACCGCCGTCGCCACCGGACTCTCCCCCGCCACCGGACTCGTCGCCGAAGCCGCCCTGACCGTCGTCGGCGGGCTCGCCTTCGCCGCCCAGCGCGGCACCGCACCGGCCCGCCACCCGCACGAGCCCGGCGTCCGGCGGGTCTCCGCGCTCGCCTCGCCCGGTGTCAGGCTGCTGGCCGCGGCCTTCCTGGGTGTGGGAACCGTCTTCGGCGCCATGCAGGTCTCGGTCACCGCCTTCGCCGAGGCCGCCGGACAGCCCGGTGCCAGCGGCACCGTCTACGGCGTCTTCGCCGGCGGCTCGATGCTGGCCGGCGTGCTCTACGGCATGGTCGCCTGGCGCCGCTCGGCCCGGCAGCGGATGCTCGGCAGCTACGCGCTGCTCGTCCTCGGCTGCTCGACCCTGTGGGCGATGCCCGGCCTGACCGCGCTCGCCCTCGCCGGGCTCGTCTGCGGACTGGCCATCGCACCGACCCTGATCACCGGCTACACCCTGGTCGAGACGCTCGTCCCGGACGGTGCCAAGACCGAGGCCTTCACCTGGCTGACCGGCGCGATCGGGCTCGGCCTCGCCGCCGGCTCCACCGTGGCCGGCCGGCTGATCGACGGACACGGCCCGTCGGCCGGGTTCCTGGTGCCGGTGACCGGTGCCGGGCTCGGACTGGTGGCGCTGGTCGTCCTGCGCCGGCTGCTGGTCGCCCCCGCCACGCCGGGGACACCCGGCAGGCCGAGCCGGACGGTGGCGCAGAGCGCCGCTCCGGCCCAGCTCGTCGGGGCTGCCAAGGGCTGAGACCGGTCGTCCGGCGGCGCCGGTGGGGGTATCTCACACCTGCGGCGCTGGACTGATCAGGCGGAATGCCGCATCATTGACCGTCGTTAGCACTCATCAGGCGAGAGTGCCAGGGGGAAGTGCAGGAGGAAGTCAAGTGCCCACGTACCAGTACCAGTGCACCGAGTGCGGCAACGGCCTGGAGGCGGTGCAGAAGTTCACGGACGACGCGCTGACCACGTGCCCCGACTGCCAGGGACGGCTCCGCAAGGTCTTCTCGGCCGTGGGCGTGGTCTTCAAGGGCTCTGGCTTCTACCGGACCGACAGCCGTTCGTCCTCCAGCAGCTCGGTGGGCGCCTCCTCGAACGGATCCTCCGGCTCCACCGGCGGCGGCTCGGGCAGCTCCGGCGGCTCGACGTCGGGCGGCTCCACCTCCGGCAGCAGCTCGACGACCTCCGCGAGCCCCGCACCTGCGGCCGCCAAGTCGTCCGGCGGCGCCGCGTCCGGCTGAGCCCGGAACACGAGCCCGCTGCACGAGCCCGAGGCCGGGCCCAGCAGGGAACACGCAGACTTCGAAGGGTCTGCTGCCACCGCCGACCGCGGTGGCAGCAGACCCTTCGCGCATCCGCAGGCCCTTCGCGCGTCCGCAGGCCGGCCTGCCTGGGCAGCCCGTGGGGGACGCTTCGGGGATCCGAAGTTATCCACATCCCCGAGTTGTCCACAGGCGAACCGGCGGGTATTCCGCCACCGTCCGCACTGTCGCAGGCTGAGCACGCAACCCCGGCCCGGCCCGGGGGTCCGCGTTCCAGTTCCCGACCAGAGGCGTTGCCCCACCATGACGAACTGCCCCCAGCCCCTGCTCCCCGCAGCTCCCCGGCACCGGGCGTCCGCCCGCCGTGCCGTCCCGGCCTGCGCCCCCGCCGTGCCGCCGCGGCGGACCGTACCGGCCTTCCCGCCGATCCGGCGCGGAGGGACCGGGCGGCACCGGCTCCAGCAGGCGGTACGACACCGGCCCGGAGTTCTGGCCACCGGCCTGCTCGCGGCCGTGACGGCGCTCGCCGCCGGCCCGCTGCGCCCGGGCCCGCCGCCCCCCGCAGCGACCTCCGCCGCCCACGAGCCCGGCATCGCCCCACGCTGCACCCCGGGCGCCGCAGAGCACAGCCCCTGAGCCCCCGCGCCCGCGCCCGGCCATCGTTCGCACGCCCGACCGACACACCCGGGTACCGCGTCAGCCCGATACCGGACAATTCGCCCGTAATCTCACTCCATGAAGGGCTTCAAGGAATTCCTGCTTCGCGGAAATGTCGTCGAACTCGCGGTCGCCGTCGTCATCGGTGCGGCGTTCACCAACATCGTCAACGCCTTCGTCAAGGGCGTCATCAACCCGATCGTCGGCGTCTTCGGCGCCAAGGACCTCGCGTCCTACAGCTCCTGCCTCAAGGGGCCGTGCAGCGTGAGCGCGACCGGCGAGGTCACGTCGGGCATCTTCATCCTGTGGGGGTCGGTGCTCAGCGCGGTCCTGCAGTTCCTGATCACCGCCGCAGTCGTCTACTTCTGCCTGATCGTCCCCATGAACCGGCTCGCCGCCAGGCGCAAGAGCCTCGCCGAGATCCAGGCCGAGGCGGAGGCCAAGGAGGTCGTCCTGCTCACCGAGATCCGCGACGCACTCGTCAGCCGGGCCTGACCCCGACCAACGGCCCCCACGGACGAGGGGCTGAGCCCCGGCCTTCCCCCGGCCGACGGCTCAGCCCCTCCCGATCCCTCGCCCCGTCAGTCCCTCGTCCCGGCCCGGGCCCGGCGACCGGGCCGGGCGGTCCTGCGCCCCGCCCCGGGCACCCGGTTCAGCCGCCGTGGTGCGGCGGCCGCTGGCTCAGGTACCAGTCCAGCCCCCGCCCGCCGCTCTCGCCCGCCGACGGCCGCTCTCCCCAGCCGCCGTCGGTGTCGTCGGAGGACTGCCGGTCCAGCGGGTCCCCGAACACCAGCTTCGCCCGGCCCGCGGCCTCGGCGCCGCCCTTCGTCCCGCCTCCGGCTTCGGCCCCGACCTCGTCGCCGGCCGCCGCTGCCTCGCCCTGCTCCTGTCCGCCCATCGTCCCGCCTCCAGCCGCTCCAACCGATCCGCTTCCAGCCTACGAGCCCCGGAGGCCGGACATGCCGCAGCCCCGGCGCGGCACCCGCCACACCGGGGCTCCCGGCCCGCCTGCCTGCCTGGCCCGTCCATCCCGTCCGGCCGTACGCTCCGGCCACGGGGCCGCCGTGTCTCAGGCGGCTTCGAACCCGGCGTGATCGGCGATCTTCTTCAGCTCGGCAAGTGCGTGCTTCTCGATCTGCCGGATCCGCTCACGGGTCAGGCCGTGCTGCTTGCCCACCTCGGTGAGGGTGCGCTCGCGACCGTCCTCCATCCCGTAGCGGGACCGGATGATCGAGGCCGTACGGTCGTCCAGCCGGCCGATCAGGTCGTCCAGCTCCTCACGGCGGAGCATCACCATCACGGCGTCCTCGGGAGAGGTCGCCCCGGTGTCCTCGACGAGGTCGCCGAACTGGGTCTCGCCCTCGTCGTCGACGGACATGTTGAGACTGACCGGGTCCCTGGCCCAGTCGAGTACGTCCTTGATCCTGGCCTCGGTCGTGTCGAGCTCGGCGGCGATCTCCGAGGGCTCGGGCTCACGCCCCAGCTCCTTGGCCTTCTCCCGCTGGACCCGCCGGATCCGCCCGAGTTCCTCGACCAGGTGGACGGGCAGCCGGATCGTCCGGGACTGGTCCGCGATGGAGCGGGTGATCGCCTGCCGGATCCACCACGTGGCGTAGGTGGAGAACTTGAAGCCCTTGGCGTAGTCGAACTTCTCGACGGCCCTGACCAGGCCCGCGTTGCCCTCCTGGATGAGGTCGAGCAGCGGCAGCCCGCTGCGCGGGTAGCGCCGGGCCACAGCGACCACCAGACGCAGGTTGGAGCGGATGAAGACGTCCTTGGCGCGCTCGGCGTCCTCGGCTATCGCCTCCAACTCCTCCCGCTTGACGCCTTCGGGGAGCGCGCCCTCCTCCAGCAACTGCCGGGCGTACACACCGGCCTCGATCCGCAGCGACAGCTCGACCTCCTCGGCGGCATCGAGCAGGGGCGTCCTGGCGATCTCGTCGAGGTACATCCCGACCAGGTCGCGGTCGGCTTCGAAATTGGTCGGGCGGGCCGCGCGAGTCCGGTCGGCCCTGTCACGAACGACGGCACGGGTGGCCATGCTTGCTCCCTTGCTGCTGTTGCCGGGATCTGCCTGCCCGAAAGGGCAAGAATGCGGGCCCTACCGGGGCTCACACGTAACGATCCAACGCACAGAAACCGGACAACATTCCCAAGTTGCCCAGATTCTTCGTTCGATGCAGTATCCTGCCGATTTTCACCCCGGTTTTGGACGGAGGGTGAGCGCAGACGTACGGCGAGTGTCAGATCCGGGTCGGCTCCGGGAGACCGTCTTCCACCGAAGGGGACATCCATTCGAGTCGCCCGGCGCGCCTCTCGCAACAGGAACCACCGGAGCCCCCGCGGACCTTCCCCGCGCACCTGCGCGGGTCGGCGCGGATCGCGCGTCCGCGGGCCGACCCTCGCCGATCCGCCCCCGACTCCGCCCCTTCGCGCAAAAGATGCCGAATCGCTATGTGTCCATCGCAAGATCGGCACGGCCCGCTGGGAAGGTGACAGTCATGCACCTGACCACCACCCCGTCGCTCGCCGTACCGAGCCGCACACTCCCGCGGTGCGTGACGGTGGTGGTCTGCTGCGCCGTCCTGTTCGGGGCGCTGCTGGCGCTGGTCGAGGCACGTTGGGGTCCGCTGGCCGGACTGGACCGGGGCTGGACCGACGCCGAGCACCGCTACGCCACCCGGCACACCGTCTGGATCGCCGCCGTACAGACCCTCAGCGACATCGGCGGCACCGTCACCATGCGGACCCTGCTCGGCCTGGCCGCGGGCTGGCTCTGGCTGATCGGCGCCCGGGCGCTCGCCGGCTGGGCCGCGGCGCAGTGCCTGATCGGCTGGGGCCTGCTCTGGGTGCTCAAGCTCTCCGTCGGCCGTGCCCGGCCGCACTTCGTCGACCCGGTCGCGCACGCCTCCAACCCGGGCTTCCCCTCCGGCCACGCCATGGCCTCCGCGATCACCTGCGTCGCCCTGGTCTGGCTGCTCCGCCCGCATTCCAACGGGGCCGCGAGGGTGGCCGCCGCAGGCGTCGCGGCCCTGGCCGTGACGGCCATCGGCTGGACCCGGATCGCGCTCGGCGTGC
Organism: Kitasatospora sp. NPDC057223; assembly: GCF_042669755.1. Classification (NCBI taxonomy): domain Bacteria; kingdom Bacillati; phylum Actinomycetota; class Actinomycetes; order Kitasatosporales; family Streptomycetaceae; genus Kitasatospora; species Kitasatospora sp. NPDC057223. Next base: position 24,320 of record NZ_JBHUWW010000044.1, read on the forward strand.
ACTGGCCGAGCGACGTCCTGGCCGGCTGGCTGGCCGCCGGAGTGGTCCTCGGCGCCGTGACCGCCGCCGTGGAACTCTGGCGGCCGGGCGCCCTGGCCCGGGACGTCCGCCGGGTGAACTGGCGCACCCGGCCCCGCGTGCAGCGCGTCCTGGCAACGGGGGCCTCGGGTGAGGACCCCTCCGCCGACCTTCGTTAGCGTGTCGCACATGCTCCCGACCGGCTCGGCGGACCGACTCGCCGCCCCCACCGACCGTCTCTCCACCGACCACCCCTCCGCCGACCACCCCTCAACCGACCGCCTCGCCACCGACGGCCTGCCCGCAGCTCCCTCGCCCGGTGACCGTCTGCCCGCCCGGCCGCTGCGGATCGCCGCCGCCCAGGCCGAGGTGACCGCCGGGGACGTCCCCGCCAACGCCGCGACCGCCGCCGCCCTGATCCGCGAGGCGGCCGCAGCCGGGGCCCGGCTGGTCGTCTTCGCCGAGAAGTTCCTCTCCGGCTACGAACCCGCCCTCATCCAGGCCGACCCCGCGCGCCACGCCGTCCAGCCCGGGGACCCGCGGCTCGCGCCGATCGCGCAGGCCTGCCGCGAGAGCGCCACGGCCGCCGTGGTGGGAGCCGCCGTCCAGGACGAGGCGGGCGCGCTGCGCGTCTCCGCGCTCGTGTTCGGCCCCGACGGGCGGCTCAGCACCCGGTACGACAAGCAGTACCTCTTCAAGACCGAGCAGGCGGTCTACCTCCCGGGCACCTCCGGCTGCACGATCGAGCTGGACGGCTGGCGGCTCGGACTGGGCGTCTGCTACGACTCCGGCTTCCCGGAACACGCCCGCGCGGCCGCGCTGGACGGCTGCCACGCCTACCTGGTGGGCGCGCTGTTCAGCGTCGGCCACGGCCACCACGAATCGCGGACGTGGTTCCCCGCCCGGGCGCTCGACAACACCGTCTACACGCTGCTGGCCAACCACATCGGGCGGACCGGCGGCTGGCACACCTGCGGCGCCAGCGCCGTCTGGGCCCCGGACGGCCGGCTGCTCGCCGAGGCCGGCGAGGACGGGCGCGAGCTCGTCGTCGTCGACCTCGATCCGGCCGTGCTCGGCGCCGTCCGGCAGTCCGAGACCCTGCTGCACGACCTCCGGACCGGGCCGGCCGCCGCCCCCCGCCGCCTGCACCGCCTGGGCTGAGCCCCGCCGGCGGGTGTCGGCGCGGGCGGCCCGGCGGCGACCGGGCTACGCTCCCGCGCATGCAGACCGCACTGCACGGCATCCTGGTGACACTCCGCCCGGCGACCGCCGCCGACATCCCCGCGCTCGTCGCCGTCCGGGAGACACCCGAAGTCCGGCGCTGGTGGCGCGGCGGGCCCGACCTGAGCGCCGAGGTCGCCGAGGACCTGGCCGACCCGGACACCCGCACGCTGGCGATCGTGTACCGGGGCCGGGTGGCCGGGGCGATCCAGTGGGCCGCCGAGACCGAGCCGGACTACCGCCACGCGAACATCGACATCTTCCTCGACCCGGCGGTGCACGGCCGGGGCATCGGCACCGACGCCGTCCGCACGCTGGCCCGGTACCTCGTCACCGAGCAGGGGCACCACCGCGTGGTGATCGATCCGGCCGTCGACAACACGGCGGCCATCCGTTCCTACACCAAGGCCGGCTTCCGGCCGGTCGGTGTGATGCGGCAGTACGAGCGCGGTCCGGACGGAAGTTGGCACGACAACCTCCTGATGGACCTGCTGGCCGACGACCTCTCCGACCCCGGCCGCGACGCCCGCTGACCCGCGCGGCGCGCCGGCGTCCGCCCCCGGTGGGCGCCCTTTCGGTAACCTCCCGGTCCCGGAGACCGTTGATGGACCGTGAGAGTGATACCGACGCAGTGGCGACCGCCCGCACCGACCGATGACGAAACGGTTCTCCAGCCGGACGAACCGATCTTCGACGAACTGGCACGGCGCTGGGACGGCGCCGGACGCACCGTCCCCGGCCGCCCCGACGGGGAGTGGACGACCCTGGTCTCCCGGGCCCCCTGGCCCCGCCGCTGAGCGGCCGCCCGCTCCTGGCCGACGGCCCGTCACAACTTCACATCCCGACGCCTGTGGCGTGGACCACAAAGCCATGGCCCGGCCCGGGTGGAGGATCCGACGGCCCACGGCCGGCCTTCGAGGACCGCACCCGCCCGGCGTGCCTGCCTGCCGTCCGGGGCCGGTCCCCCGCCGGGGACGTGGCACCTGCCCGCGCCGGTCGACCCCCCAGGAGGAGAGCCCCCCGCCCGGCTCCCGGGCCTCGCCACCAGCGCCGCCGCAGCACCCGCCGGGCCGCGACCGGGCCGCCGTATCCGGCCGGGGCGTCGAGCCGCCGTGCGCCAGGAAGGTGCTCCCCACCGGCTCCGGCCGCCCCAGGGCCATTCGCCGACCTGCCCGGCCGATAACACCAGCCATCCCGGGCGGCACGATCCGCTAGTCTGTCATCGGTCGGACGGACACCCCGCTGCGGGCTTGGCAGGGTTTTCATCAGACCCCCGCCTCAGTAGCTCAGGGGATAGAGCACGGCTCTCCTAAAGCCGGTGTCGCAGGTTCGAATCCTGCCTGGGGCACACCGAAGGTTCATGCCGAAGGCCCTCCGCCCTTGTGAGGCGGAGGGCCTTCGTCGTGTCTGCGTACAGTTGCCACCCAAGCGTCAGCCTCGGTGGGCCCGGTGATAGGCGAGGTACTCTCGGCCGATTGGATGCTCGCCGATCTCGCGAAGCCGTCCCAGGGAGGTGCCTGTGGCCGAATCACGGATGGTCAGGTCGTCGTCGATGCTCAACATGTTGAGATCGAAGAGTACGTGGTGGTTCGGGCACAGGCACAGCACGTTCGACGGAACGTCCGGACCGTTGTGCGGGCGTCCGATGGCCCGTATGTGGGCCGCCTCCGCATAGGCCCCGGTGGCGGTGGCCAGCCGTGTCCCACATACCTGGCACCTGTAGTCGTGGGTGCGCTTGACGAAGTTCGCCACGGTGGTACTCCGGACGACCCTCTGGACCGTCGTCTCGACCCGCTCGGGAAACGTCCGACCCTCGGGGGAGGCCAGTTGCACGGACGCACCGGCAGCAGACTGGCTCCCTGCGGATTCCGGTTCCATCAGCGACGCGTCGATCTCACGGAGACGCCGGTACTCTTCCCGGCCTATCTCGGTGAGCGTCCAGACCCCGCGTGACTCGCTGGCCGGAGCCAGCAGTCCCGCTCGTTCCATGTTCTTCCGCTCGTACCTGGTCCTGTTGTGCCATTTTGGCTCGTTGTCACGCTCGGTCCCCTCCTGGTCCCCGGGGAGGAGGAACTCTCCGTAACGCCGACCCATTTGCGTGATCGCAGAAGCCGTCGAGGCACTGCCACCAAGCTCTCCGAGTATCGAGAGAAGCCAGTCCCGCAGCACTCTCTGATGTGTCATTCCCGTCGCCATGGCGGGAGCCTAGGAGACCATCCGTGGCGCCCGGATACCGGGGTGTCCACCCGAATGCATTCAGCACACATAGCGGCGAAGGCCCGTTCTGCGGGCCCTCTGTACAGAAGCGCGCCGCCCGGGCGGCCCGGCACGGGGTGGTTCGGGTCAGCGGGAGGTCGGCTCGCCGAGCCAGCCGAGGGCGGCGACCTGGATGCCGGCCTGGAAGCGGCTGCGGGCGTCCATCCGGACCATCAGGTCGGCCATCATCCGGCGGATGGTGCGCAGGGAGACGCCCAGGCGCTGGCCGGCGCGCTCGTCGGTGAGGCCCTCGGCGAGCAGGCGCAGGAGTTCGCGCTCCTGGGCGGTGAGCCCGCGCGGGTCGCGCTGGACGGTCTCGCCGAGGGGGCGGGCCTGGTCCCAGAGCTGTTCGAAGAGGGCGCGCAGGGCGGCGATCACTCCGGGGCTGTGCAGCAGGACGGCGCCCTTGCGCGGGTCCTCCGGGTCGATCGGGACGATGGCGGTGGCGTTGTCGACCAGGATCATCCGGAGCGGCAGGGTGGGCATCGTGCGGACGGCTCCGCCGAGGCCGTGCAGCCAGCGGGCGTACTGCACGGTGGCCGGGTCGTTGCGGACGCTGTCCTGGTAGACGGTCCGCATCCGGACGCCGCGTTCCAGGGTCTCCTGGTCGAGGGAGCGGCTGGCCTCCATGACCTGCGGGGGCTGCGGGCCGCCGGGGGCGAGGGCGAGGACTTCGGCGGTGGCGTCCGAGGCGAGCTGGACCAGCCGGTCGCGGACCTCGCCCAGGTCGGCGATCAGCTCGATGCCCGACTGGTTGGCGGGCGCGTGCACGCTCGCGTACTCGGCGATCAGGCCGGCCATCGCCGCGCGGCTGCGTTCGATCTCCTGCTGGCGGCGGGCGGCCTCGGCCTCCTGCCGGGCGAGCAGCGTGGCGAGGCCGAGTTCGGGGTTGACGGCGCGCCAGCGGTCCTCGGCGCCGGTGGGTCTGGTCAGCGCCAGGTCGGCGAGGTGGTCGAGGGCAACCCGGACCTCGGGCTCCCGCGCCTCCAGCCGGTCGGCGATGCCCTGGGTGTCCAGCTCGGGGTGGAGCAGCATCGTCCGGTACACCGCTTCGCCGAACGGGTCGAGGCCCAACGGCCGGGACCCGGTCAACAGCCCGTCACCAGAAGTGCGGAACGCATCACACCCTCCCCCGTGACCGGAGTCGAACCCGGTCGAGCTGCAGGCCGGTCCTGACAGGCGGTCAGCGTATCGCCACGGGACGGAACATAGAACAGTCTTACGGACAATCACGGCGGTCCGATGGACGAACTGTGAAGGGCCGGCCGGCTGCCGGGACGGGTGACTGCGGAACCCTCCGCACCGCTTCCGGCGGACCCCGACATCTTGCTGCCAGGCAGAGAGATGACACCGCTCCGGGCCGTCCGTCGGGCGGTCGGCGCCTCAGGCTGGCAGGTGTGTATGCGATTCGCGTCCACCTGGAGAGGCCCGGCGGCAAGCCGGACGGGCGCCCGGTGGCACCGGTGGCGCCCGCCGTCCGGGACGGCCTGGAGCGCGGGCTCCGGGGGCCGGCCCGGCTCGGCCATGCCCGGATCCGGATGACGGCGCAGGCGCTGGACGCGGTGGTCTTCGTGTCGGCCGGCAATCTGCTGGTCGCGGAGGACGGGCTGCGCACCGCCTGGCACGAACTGACCTCCGCGGGGGGCGTGCTGAGCGGCTGGCAGCTACTGCACTGCGAGGCCGACTACCGGCTCGCGCTCGGCCTGTACGAGCTGCCCAGCCGCCCCTGACCCGGCATCCGGGCAGGTCGGAGCGGCTGAGGACGACTCCGGGCGGCCCCGGGCGGGAGGCGCCCGGCCGTGCCCGGGGCTGGCCTCAGGGTGTCACGGCACTCTGGTGCCAGCTCCGGCTACTGACACGGACCGGTGCGGGCGGCCACTCTCATGGTGTCGGCAGGAACGACGGACCGGAGAACCGGGACAGCAGCCCCTGAGGGGCCCGGTACGGACCGTCCTCCCCGCCGCCGCTCACCTTCGATCCCCGGAAGCAGCCCGGGGTTCAGCCGAACGCGAGAGGATCGGGCACCCCCATGACGCAGAAGGTCTGTTTCATCACGATTGTCGCCCTGGGTTTCAGCGTCCTGACCGGTACCGCCGCCACCGTCCAGCTGGCCGCCTCCGCGCCGACGGCCGTCGTCGTGACGGCCGACGCCGCCGCCGACGAGCCCGCCACCGCCGCCCAGCCCACCCCGCTCCCCGCGCCGGCCGCCGCCTCTCCGTCCCCGCAGCCCACCCACCAGGACACCTGGGGCTGGGGCTGAGCCCCTGCGTCCCACCCGCTTCGCCGCGAAACCGCCGCACCGCCGCACCACCGCACCGCTTCGCCCGTTCACGAGTCGGCCCGACACTTCAACGCCACCGAGGTAGCCGGATGATCACCCTCCTGGACCAACCGCTGTACCGCTCGGCCCCGGCCCCGACCGGCGGGACCGCCACCGTGAGTGTCCTGCTCGCCGACGGGCACCACCTGTTCCGTTCGGGGCTCGGCGCGCTGCTCGACCGGGAGGCGGACCTCGCCGTGGTCGCCGAGGCGCCGACCGCCGAGGAGGCCGCCGCCGAGGCCGCACGGACCAGGCCGACCGTCGCCGTCCTCGACCCGGATCTGCCCGGACCGGGCGGGCCCGCCACCGCCGCCCTGATCCGCGACCGCGCACCGGCCACCGCCGTCCTGCTGCTCATCGCGGTACCGCGCTCCGACGACCTCCAGCGGGCGGTCGCCGACGGCGTCGCCGGGGTGCTGCTGAAGGACGTGCCGCCGGCCGCGCTGATCGCCGCGGTCCGCGAACTCGCCCGGGGCGGACGGGTGTACGACCCGCGACTGGTGATGGACGTGGTGCGGACGACCGAGGCGCCGCTCACCCCGCGCGAGCTGACCGTGCTCGGGCACGTGGCCGACGGGGCGACCATCAACGAGGTCGCGGCGGCCCTGTCGCTCTCGCCCGGCACGGTGCGCAACTACGTCTCGGCCGCGATCGCCAAGACCCGGGGGCGCAACCGGTGCGACGCCATCCGGATAGCCCGCGAGCGCGGCTGGCTCTGAGCCGGACCGCTCGGGCGCGCCACGGCCCCGGGCCCGGACGCGCGGGTGCCCCGCCACTCACCAGGGCGGGGCACCGGCGCGTCCGGGCCCTGAGGTGTTCCGCGGCCCAGCCGGTTCCGGGCGCCGCCGGGATCAGCCACGGGCCTCCCGCGCGGAGGCGACGATGTCGGTGAACCGGTGCGCGGTGCGCGGCACGTCCGCCGGGCGGCTGCCGATCAGGAACTCGCCGACCGAGGACTCCGCCGTCCAGTCCAGGCCGAGCGCCCGGGCCGCCGCGTCGGTGTCGCCCGAACCGAGGCCGCAGGGCGCCAGCCCCATCGCCGTCGCCACCAGGTAGAGCGTCTGGTAGACCACGCCGACGTGCTTGAGCGTCAGCGCGTACGCGATCTGGCTGTACTTCCAGGACAGCCGGCCGAAGCGGGAGGTGACCGTCAGCAGCACCTGCGGGTCCACCGCGCAGCCGGTCGCCCGCCAGGCCGCCGTCATCAGCTCGCGGAACGCCGCCTCGTCGCCCGGCCCGGCGAACGGGCGCGGGCGCAGCCGGTGGGCCGCCGCGTCGTAGCGGTAGACGCCCGGCACCAGCCCGTCGCAGCGCACCACCGAGAGGTAGACCTCCAGTTCGCCGGTCGCGCCGCCGGCCGGGTAGGGGCGGTCCACGATGTCGTAGCCGTGCGGGTCGGCCGGGTCGCCCGGCACGATCCGGCGCACCCTCGCCACCCGGTAGAGCAGTTCGCCCAACTGGTCGAGGGTGACCGGGGTGTCGGCGTACGAGCGGACGGAGCGGCGGCCCTCCAGCACCTCGCTGAGGGCGGGGTCGCGGGCCAGCACCTCGTCCCAGTCGGGGACGGGCAGGTCGATCCCGGTGCCGTCCTCGCGGGCGCCCGTGCCCGGGATCGCGGGCAGTTGGGCGACGTCGGTGTGGGCGTAGACGCCGCCGCTCGGGTAGTCGTGCCGGCCGGGGCGGCTGCGGGCGTGGAACAGCAGGTCGTGGAAGTCCCAGAGCGGCGGTTCGCCGTGCGCGCCGTCGTCCAGGAATCCGGCGCCGGACAGGAGCCCGGCCAGTGCCTGCCCGGCAGCCGGGCTGATCCCGGCCAGCAGCGCCGCCTCGGCCACCGAGCGGTTGGCGGTCACCGCGGCGACGAAGGCGCCCGCCGCGGGCTGGTGCAGGGTCAGCCGGAACGGAGCCATCGGGGACTCCAGCACGCACGCCCCGGCGTGCTCCTCCGGCAGCCGGCGCAGGTAGGCGAAGCGGGAGAGCACCACGCCGGCGGGCGGACGGACCAGGCCCGGCAGGCCGGCCGCCCGGGCGATCGGCACGGCGGTCGCCAGCGGCTCGCCGAGCGGATCGGCGAGGGTCGTGGTCACCAGGTAGGGGAACCGGCTCAGCAGGTGGAACAGCCTCCCTCCGTCGGCGAGTTCGCCAACGTCGACGGCGGTCCGGGTGAGTGCGGCGAGCCGCTGGACGGTTTCGGCTCCGAGCGCGTGCACGCGCTGGCGGCCCCAGGGGTGGCTCAGCTCCAGGTCGTCGCCCTGCGCGGTGACCTCCACCTCCGGGCGCAGCCGCAGCAGCGTGCGCGGCGCCCCGCCCTCGGTGGTGAGGCCGGGGGGCAGCTGTTCGGTCACGGTCATCGGGTACCTCTTTCCGGGCTGGGCGGGCCGCCGCTCCCGGTGGGGCGGCGGCCCGGCGCGTCGTCAGATGAAGATCGGGATCGGGTTGAGCTCCTCCTCCGGGGTGGGCGCGTCCAGCCAGCCGAGGGCGACCGGCACGTCGTACAGCCGGCCGGGGGCGAAGCGGGCCCAGAAGTGCCGCATCCCGGGGACGATCACCTTGGCCACCGGCAGGCCGATGTCGGGGCGGGTCTGGTCGAGCACCAGGAACTCCATGCCCCGCTCCTCGACCAGCCGTTGGACGAGGGCGAGGTCGTCGGCGAGGTCGTCGCCGGCCAGCTTCGCCCAGCGGTCCGGGCCGGCCGGGCGGGCCGCCGGGTCGGGCAGCAGGTAGGGCTGGTTGGCCACGGTCGCGGTGGTCCACCACTCCTTCTGTTCGCGGTCGGCGCCCGCGTAGGTGACCCGGCCGTCGGCGTCGCCCGCGACCGGGCCGAGGAACTGGTTCATCTCGGTGAGCGCCCGGGTGAGCGCGATGTGCGGGTCGAGGTGGGCGCCGAAGGCGATCAGCACGTCCTCGGCCGGCTTGTCGGTGCGCCGGGAGAACGCGCCGACCACCGGGATGCCGAAGTCCGAGGTGAGGTCGAGGGCCCAGATCTCGCGGTGCAGCCCGCGGTAGATGTCGCGGAGCTGGTCGATGTAGGGGTCGCCGAAGGCGTCCAGGTCGATCGCGGGCCGCTGGACCCGGTTGTACCACCAGAGGGCGACGGCGTCCCGCTCGACGAGTTCCAGGAAGCCCTGGAGGGTGGCGTCCTCGAAGGAGGTGCCGGCGGCGCAGCCGTTGGAGTCGCCGGCCGCGAAGAAGCCGTGGCGGTGCCGGTAGCCGTAGTAGAGGGACATGGTGGGCAGCCAGCGGGTGCGCTGCTCGGTGAGCGACCAGGCCGGCGACCACTCGATCCGGTCGTCCTCGCGGAACCGCTCGGGGACGGTGTTGAACATCGAGGGCCGCTCGTTCCAACGGCCCCGCTGGTCGAACTGGCGGTCGCTGTAGAGCAGGGTGGTGGCGGGGTGGATCGCGGCGTCGCCGAGTTCGGTGTAGGCGGCGGTGCGGCGGGCCTCGTCCCCCTGGAAGACGCCGGAGTAGCGCTCCATCGCCTCGCCGAGCGCGCTGGCCCGGGCCTGGACGTCGGTGCGGCCCTTGCCGCAGCTGACCGAGCGCAGACCGGTGCGGAGCTGGCGCAGGTCGCCGCTGCGCCGGGACAGGTTCTGCCCGGAGACGTACACCCGCAGGCCGGTGGGTGTGCGGCCGGCCGGCACCAGCGAGGTCACCACGCCGGTGACCGGGGAGAGTTGGGGGCGGTACTGCTCCAGCATGTCCTCCGGGGAGGCGGAGCGGTGGCCGCCGTCGGCGGTGTAGGCCTTGGGGCGGCTCCGGAAGCGCACCGGGCTGAGCTGGCGCTCCGCCACGAGCTGTTCGTCGCCGCAGGCCGGGCACTGCGGGCGGCGGATCAGGCGGTGGCGTTCGGTCTCCAGCAGCACGGTGTCCAGGGTGAGCACGACCGGCTCGGCGGGGCGCACTCCGGCCAGCCACTTGGCGGCCTCCAGGGCGGCGAGCTGGGCGCCGGTGCCGAGCGAGGGTGCGAGGTGGGCGCCGGCGGTGGAGATCGGGCCGTCCTGGCCCAGGCGGTGCTGGAGGTAGCTGAGCGACTGGCGGTTGGCGGACAGCCGGTGGGAGAGGCACTCCCAGCAGCCGGTCGCCCCGGCGGACCCGGCCGGGCCGGGGACGAACACCGGGCCGACCCAGACGATCGAGCCGACCGGACGGGCGAGCAGCCAGGGCCGCCCGCTCTCCCGGGCGGCGCGGTCGCGCTCGGCCAGGCCGGGGTGCAGGTAGTCCTCGGTGAGGGCGACGGTGAACTCGGCCTGCGGGTCGGCCGTCACTCCGGCCGCGGCCAGGGCGGCGAGGAAGGGCTGCGGGTCCAGGTCGCCGTACACCTCGACCCGGGCCCGGGAGGTGCGCAGCGCGGTGCTCGCGGCGGCGCCGTCGAGGCCGGCCATCTCGAAGTAGGCGGCGCCGGCCCGGTCCTCCGGCTGGCCGGCGACGGCCAGGTAGCCGCGGTCGCGGAGCCGGTCGACGGCGGTGCGGACCTTGTCGGCGGGCACGGTGGCGCGCAGTGCCTCGCCGATCTGCTCGGCGGTGCGGGTGCCGTCCAGCAGCGGGGCGAGGGCCTGGGCGAGGCTGCCGTCGACCACCGAGACGCCGCGCTCGGAGACCAGGTAGACGGCCTCGCCGTCGACGACGTACGGGGTGTAGTGGTGCTTGAAGCCGATCGCGGCGGTGGCCTCGGGTGTGTCGGGCATGGCGGTCCCTCGGGGTCTCTCGGGCGGCGGTCAGCGCAGGGTGGCGAGCGGGGCGGTGGCGGGGTCGAGCAGGCGCAGCAGCAGCAGGCCGACGGCGGCCGAGCCGTCCAGCGCGCCGAGGTTGATCCGGTCGCCGGCGGCCCGGTCGGGGTGCCAGCTCCCGGTGGCGCCGTGGCGCGCGATCAGTTCGCCGACCAGCAGCGCGGCGGCCTCGCGGCCGTCGTAGAACGGGCCGGGGAGCAGCGAGTCCAGGCCTTCGGGGACGGTGTGCAGCAGGCCTGCCTCGGCCGCGGTGAGGGCCTCGCCCGCGGTCGCGACCAGGTCGCGGGTGGTCCGGCCGGCGATCTGCCGGGCGCCGACGGGCGGGGTGAGGGCGGCGAGTTCGGCCGGGTCGACGGTGCCGGCGCCGAGGGCGACGGCGGTGTCCAGGCAGGCGAGGCGTCCGGCACGGGTGGCGGTGGCGAAGCGGTGTCCGCGCAGCCGTTCGCGGACGGCGTCGGGGCCGGTGAGCAGGGTGGGTGCCTCGGCCGCGGTGCGGGCGAGGGCGGCCACGACCGAGTCGGTGCCGGAGGGCACCAGGTCGAGGAAGCCGTCGCGGGCCCCCGGGTCGGTGTCGGTGCCCGGGTCGGCCGCGAGGTGGTCGAGGGCCGCGGCGGCGAGGGCCCGGATGCCGTCGTCGGTGGGGGCGTGGCCGGGGCCGGTGGCGCGGCGCAGCCTGAGCAGGTTGAGCAGCAGGCCGGCGCTGCCGAGCGGGGTGTCCGGGCCGGGGGTGCGGGGCGGGCGGCCGGGGCGGGCGGCGGGCGGGGTGGCGACCGCGACGGCGCCGGGGACGAGGGCCTGGGCCGAGGCGAGCAGTCCGGGTTCGGCGAGCAGGGTGCCGGCGCGGGCGAGGGCGTGGATCAGCGCGCCGGGCCCGGCGAAGCCGCCGGGGACGGGCGCGCCGCCGGCGAGCCGGCCGTCGGCTGCGAAGGCGAAGGCCCGCGGGGCGGCTGGGTCGATCAGCCGGGTGGCGGCGGTGAGGGTGCGGTGGGCGGCGCGGTGGAAGCGCGGCTCGCCGGTGGCGGCCCAGAGTTCGGCGAACAGGACGGCGAGGCCGGGTGTGCCGCTGACCAGGTCGAGGCCGAGGACCTCGACCTGGCGCAGGCCGGTGCCGGGGTACCAGCTCTGGCCGAGCCAGCCGTTGCCGCGCCGGTCGGCGAGGATCCGGTCGCCGATCCGGACGGCGTGGTCGAGCAGTTCGCCGTTGCCGGGGATCCGGGCGCGGGCGGTGCTCGCGGTGGCGGGGGTGGGCTGTTCGGTGCCGGCCCGGGCGGCGTCCACGCAGCCGGTGAGGACGGCGAGGTGGGCGTCCAGGTCGAAGTCGTCGAGTTCGGCGACGCGCTGCTGGAGGCGTTGCCAGCCGGTGCTGCGGAAGTGGCCGGGGATCTCCCGGCCGTCGGCGGTGAAGGCGGACGAGGAGGTGGTCAGGGAGCGGAAGAAGGGGATGTCGAGCTGGCGGAAGGAGTCGAGTTCGGCGAGCACCACCTCCAGCAGGTCGCCGCGGCCGGGATCGCCGGCCACCGCGGTGATGGCGCCCTGGAGGGCACCGGCGATGACCGTTTCGCGGGTGGCGCCGCTGTCCAGCGCGAGCGGGCTGGTGGAGGCTCGGATGATCTTGTAGCCGTCCCAGGTGTGGCGCCAGATGTAGCGCACCCAGATTCCCCGGAAGGGTGCCAGCGGGCCTTCGGCGGAGGCGAGTTCGGCGCGCAGCCGGTGCAGTGCGCGGTGCATCTCGCGGTAGCCCTCGGTCAGCTCGTCGCCGTACTGCCAGGGGTCGGCGGTGACGGTGGCGCCGGTCTCGTCCAGGTGGACGGGCCGGTACGGCGGCAGCGGCAGGGCGGGCACCCCGGGGGTGATCTCCAGGCTGCCGATCCGGGACAGGCAGCCGATGTCCAGGGCGGCGCTCTGCTTGGCCGGGGTCCAGGACTGGAAGGCCATCGCGGTCCGCACCACGGTGGACTCCAGTTCGTCCAGCAGGCCGTGCTGGTCGGCGCTGATCGTCGGCGGCGTCTGCACCCGCGGGTAGAGCAGGCACTCCAGGTCGATCAGCGCGGGGTGCTCACCGTCGGCGAGCAGGTTGTCGGCCCACAGGTCGCGGCCCTCCAGCAGCTGGACCAGCCGGATCGTCATGCCGAGCCGCCGGTAGAAGCGGGCGAAGCCGCCGGCGTCGGCGCAGGGCCGGTGCGGGACGAGCTCCTCCCAGCCGTAGTCGTCCTCGCAGTGCGCGGCCAGCGAGGCGCCGTGGCCGTCGTCACCGCGGTCGCTGCGGATCAGCACGGTGCGCACCGGCAGGTCCAGCGACAGCTCCCGGTTGAGCCGGCGGGCCAGGTCCAGGTAGGCGGTGGCGTGCCGCATGTCCTTGGGCTTGTAGACCACGGCCGGGCCGTTCGCGAAGTACAGCAGCGACACCGAGCGGCCGCCCGCGTGCCGGTCGCCGGCCTCGCCGCGCACCGAGTCCAGCGGGCCCGGGTCCTCGCCGTTCCACATCTGCTCGACCAGCAGTGCGTGGTCGGCCGCGAGCCGGGCGAACAGCTCGGTCTGCACGTGCTGCCACTGCCGGCAGACCGTACCGACCAGGTACGCCAGCGCGGGCAGCCGCTCCAGCCGGGCCAGCCAGCCCTCCTGGGAGGTGTCCAGGCCGCCGGCGGCGTCCCAGTCGGTGGCGCGGGGGCGGCCGGTGACCGCCTGGAGTTCGTGGCAGAACGCCAGGTTGCAGGCCTCGACGAGGCGGCCGGTCAGGGTGCCGGCCAGGTCGGCGCGGGCCCGGCCGGTCACCGGGATGCCGAGGATGCCGCCCGCGCCGTGCGGCAGCAGTTCGTCGGCGGCGGCGGCGAAGGCGGCGGTGAGCGCGCCGGGAGCGGTGGTACCGGGGCCGGGGGCGGCCGGCAGCGTCCGCAGGAACACGGCCAGCGCGAGGGCCCAGTCGGGCAGGTTCGCGGGGTCGGCGAGGACGACGGGGCGCAGGCCGTCGCCGAGCGGGCGGCCGGTCCCGGCGAGGTGCTCCAGCAGGACGGCCGCGCCGCCGTGCTCGCCGGCCGCCCGGCGCAGCCAGGTGTCCACCGCGGCGGCGCGCCCGCGGCGGTCCTCGTCCGGGTCGGGGGCGAAGAGCGTGCTGCCGTCCGGACGGGCGGCGGCGCGGTCCGCGAACGAGGCGGCGGCCGCCACCAGGGCGCGCAGCCGCTCGTCGCCCCGGGCGGGGCCGGGGAGCAGCCCCGTGGCCGGGCCGGCGGCGTGCGGGTCGGCGGCGGGGGTGGAGGCACCGTCGACGGGGCGGAGCCAGGTCTGCAGGTCGAGCGGCATCTCACATCTCCTGGAGTCGGGCGAGTCGGGTGAACAGCGGGTCGTGGCCGAGCAGTTCGTCGTAGCGACCGGAGGCCGTCAGACGGCCGCCGGAGAGCACGTGGATCCGGTCGGCGGTGCGGATGGTGCTGAGCCGGTGGGCGATCACCAGGCGGGTGCGGTCGAGCCCCGCAACGGCTTCGGCGACCCGCAGCTGGGTCGCGTTGTCCAGGGCGGAGGTGGCCTCGTCCAGCAGCAGGACGGCGGGCCGGCGGACGAGGGCGCGCGCCAGCAGCAGGCGCTGCACCTGGCCGCCGGAGAAGCCCTGGGCGTCCTCCCCGACCCGGGTGCCGAGGCCGAGCGGGAGGCGGCGCAGTTCGTCGGCGATGCCGGCGAGTTCGGCGGCCTCCCAGACCTGGTCCTCGGTCACCCCGGTGTCGCTGCCGGCCAGGTTCTCCAGCAGCGAGCCGCGCAGCATCCGGCCGTGCTGGAGGACGACACCGAGTTGGCGCCGGACCAGCCGGGCGTCCAGCCCCGCCAGGTCCTGTCCGTCGTAGCGGACGCTGCCGGATTCGGGCCGTTCGAACCCGAGCAGCAGGCGTACCAGGGTGGACTTGCCGGCGCCGGACGGGCCGACCACCGCCACCAGCTCGCCGGGCGCGGCGTGCAGCGACACCCCGTCCAGCGCGGGCGCGGCCGTACCCGGGTAGCGGAACGTCACCGCGTCCAGCGCGACCGCGCCGCGCAGCTCACCGGGGTCGGTCAGCTGCTGCGCCCCCTCGGCCGGGCGGACCTCGGCGAGGATCGGCCGGATCCGGTCGAGCACCGGGGCGATGCCGTACGCACTGGCGGCGGCGTGGGTGACCTGGCCGAGCGCCGCCGCGACCTGCCCGGCGGCCACCCCGGCCGCCATCAGGTGCCCCGACGGCGTTCCGCCGTCGATCGTCGCCCCCGCCAGCAGGACCGCCAGCAGCAGCGGTTGCAGCCCCGCGGTGAGGGCGCCGGCCGCGGCGTCGGCCCGCTGGGCGGCGGCGTCGGCGCGTTTCTGCGCGGCGAACGGCACCGCCCAGCGGGCGAACGCCTGGATCTCCCGGCCCGCCGTCTGGATCTTGTCGATGCCGAGCAGCAGCCCGTACAGCACGCCGTTGAGCTGCCCGTGCAGCTCGAACACCGTGCTCTCGTGGCGCTGGCGGCGGCGGCCGAGCAACAGCAGCAGCCCGGTCACCACCAGCACGGCGAGCAGCAGCAGCCCGCCGAGCCAGACGTCCACCAGCAGCAGGACCGTCAGCCCCGAGGTGGCGAACACCGCCCCCAGCACCGCGCTGACCAGCACCTCGGACAGCGCCTGCCGGGCCTGGGCGACCGCGTTGGCGCGATGCACCAGGTCACCCGTGGTGTAGTCGCGGAAGAAGCGGGCGTCGTGACCGAGCAGACGGTCCCAGACGGCCGGTTCCAGCACGCTCTGCACCCGCCCGGTCAGCCGGACGGCGGCGGTGTTGCGGACGATCACCAGCAGCCAGGACGCCAGCACCGCCGAACCGGCCAGCAGCGCCAGCCAGCGCACCGGGTGCCGGTCGGCCGCCATCAGCTCCGGCAGCAGCACGCCGGTGCTCAGCGGCACCATCAGCCCGAGCAGCGCCGCCGCCAGGCCGGCCGCCGTCAGCCGGCCGAGGTCGCGCCGGGCGCCGGGCACCCGCAGCACGAACCGGGCCAGGTCGGCCGGTCCGAGGTCGCCCGCGGGCAGCGGGAGGTAGAGCAGCAGCGCTCTCGTCCCCAGCGCGACGGAGCCGCCGGGCGGGCCCGCCGGATCGTGGCGGCGGTGGCCGCCCGCCGGGCGCGGCACCAGGGCGACCGGCCGGCCGTCGTCGGCCGCGAACCCGACCATCGGCCCGGCCGTCCCGGCGGGGTCGCCGTGCCCGTCCGGGCCGGTGGGCAGCGTCACCGGCCGGTACCGCACCCCGGCCGACCGCAGCAGCACGGTCAGCGGGTCGCGGGCATCGCGCACGGCGGCCGGTAGCTCCGCCCCGCCGGGGCCGGCGGCGGGGAGCATGCCCAGGGCGGCCAGCACGGCGTGGGCCCGCTCGGCCGGGTGCCCGGGGGCCGCCGGGGGCCCGGGCCGGCCGCCGCGGCCGGTGTGCAGCGCGCCGACGGCGGCGGCGAGCGCCGCGCGGTTGGCCTCGGCGGTGGCCGTGGCGGTCATGACTCCTCCTCCTGCTGGCTCCGGTCGGTGACGGGCGCCGTGCCGTCCGGCACGGGTGTGGCGCTCTTCTCGGCGAGCAGCGTCCGGTACGGGCCCGGGACGGCGGCGAGTTCGGCGGGGGTGCCCTGCTGGACGATCCGTCCCCCGGCGAGCACCAGGACCCGGTCGGCGGCCTGGATGGTGCTGAGCCGGTGGGCCAGCACCAGGCAGCTGGTGCCCCGGCGCCGCAGGTGCTCGTTGACGGCCGCCTCGGTGTGCGCGTCCAGCGCGGAGGTGGCCTCGTCCAGTACCAGCAGGGCCGGGTCGAGGGCGAGCGCGCGGGCCAGTTCGAGGCGCTGGCGCTCACCGCCGGAGAGGTTGCGGGCGTCCTCCTCGATCCGGCCGCCGTCCAACCCGCCGCGCCGGGCGACGAGTCCGGCGACCTCGGCGTCGTGCAGCGCGCGCCGCAGGGCGTCCTCGTCGGCCGCCGGGTCCCACAGCGTCAGGTTCTCCCGCAGGGTTCCCTCGAAGAGCCTCAACTGCTGCTCCACGTAGGCGACCTGGCTGCTGACGACGGCGCGGTGCCAGTCCTCGCGGGGCCGGCCGTCCAGCAGCACCTCGCCGGACCACGGGCGCAGCACCCCGGCCGCGAGCCTGGCCACCGTCGACTTGCCGCTGCCGCTGCCGCCGATCACGGCGACCCACTCCCCCGGGCGGATGTGCAGCGAGATCCCGGTCAGGGCGGGCGGCCGGTTGGGGTCGTAGCCGAAGGCGACGTCGCGCAGTTCCAGCTCGCCGCTGAGGCGGCCGGCCGGTCCGGCGGCTGCGCCGTCGCGGTCGCGGTCGTCGCCGGGAGCGTCACCGTCGTCCGGAGCGTCCAGGACCGGCTTCAGGTAGGGGTCGGGCTCGGTGCTCTCGACATCCTCCAGCAGCGCGTTCTGCGCCCGGGCGATGGTGAACTCCGACGCGGCCGAGACCAGTTGGCCGATCGGCGAGAGGAATCCGTTCAGCAGCAGCAGGAAGGCGAGCAGCGTCCCGACCGAGAGCGATCCGCCGAGCAGCATCGAGGTGCCGGCCACCACGACGGTGGCGGTGGCCGCCGAGTTGAGCGCGCCGGGCAGCGAGAGCGGGACGATGACCGCCGTGGTGACCCGCTGGCCGGTCTCCATCGCGCGGGCCTGCCAGCCCGCCCAGGAGCGGAAGAACGAGTCCTCCGCCCCCTCCGCCTTCAGCGTCTCGATCGCCGAGACACCGGCGAACGCGACCCCGTCCCGCTTGTACTGCTCGGCGTGCAGCCGGTGCACCAGCCCGCCGCGCCGCCGGTCGGCGACGCGCAGCACCAGGACGTCCGCCACCGCGACCACGACCGGCACCGCGGCCAGCCGGGGCTCCAGCCAGAGCAGCGCGGCCAGGTGCACGACGGCCGCGGCGGCGGAGGCGGCGGAGGCGGCCAGGCGGTGCGACAGCAGCATCGCCAGGCCGTCGTTCATCTGCACCCTGGTGACCAGGCCGCCGAGTTGGCGGCGGTGGAAGAACGATCCGGGCAGCCGCAGCAGCCGCCACAGGAACCCGGCCGAGGCGCGGGCCGCCATCGCCTCCAGCACCCGGTTGACCAGGGTCTGCTGGAGCCAGGTGCCGAGCAGGACGGTGCCGGCCACGGCGGCGGCGGCCAGGGTGAGCGGCGCGGCCCAGGCCGCCGTCCCGGCGAGCAGCACGGAGCGGAGGTAGGCCCGCAGCAGGAACGCCGCGGCGACCCCCGGCACCGCCAGCGTCACCGCGAGCAGCACGGCCAGCAGCAGGGGCCCGGCGAAGGGGCGCATCCGCGCGGCCAGGGCACGCAGCAGCGGGAACCGCCGGCCGCCGGCCTCGAAGTCCGGGCCGGGTTCGAACCCGACCGCGATCCCGGAGAACGAGTCCCAGAACTCGGCCGGTGTCGCCGAGTACGAGCCCAGCGACGGGTCGTTGATGTGGACGCGGCCCCGCTTGACGCCCTCGAAGACGGCGAAGTGCGGGCCGGTCACCAGGACCATCGACGGGGCGTGCAACTGCTCCAGGCCGAGCAGCCGCCCCTCCGTCCGGACGGCCCGCCGGCCCCGGGCGGTCAGCCCGTAGCGCCCGGCCGCCCGGGCCACCACGGCCGCGCTGACGCCGTCCCGGCTCACCCCGCAGGCCCGCGACGCCTCCTGGAGGGTCACCCGGCGGCCGAACGCGCCCAGCACCACGGCGAGGCAGGCCGCGCCGCAGTCCTGCTCCTCCATCTGCGGCACCACGGGCGTCCGCAGGTGGCGGCGCGCCTTGCGCGCGGCGGGCGGCGGCGGCTGCTGCTCGGGGCGGCGCGGTTTCCCGCCCGGCGCCGCCGGCGGCGCCGTCTCGCGGACGTCGAGGCTCATCGCCCGGCCCCCGATCCGAACACGGCCTGGTAGGGGTGCCGGGCACCCAGGTCGACGGAGACCGTCAGCGGCACCGGGCCGGGCAGGGGCCCTGCGGCGGACGGGATCCGGGCGTACGCCGTCCACACCGGGGCCGGGCCGCCGGGCAGGCCCGGCAGCGGGACGGTGAACGTGCCGTCCAGCGAGTCGGCCCGGACGGGCAGCGCGTCCACGGCGGTGATGGTGGCCCGGACCGCACCCGCACCGGGCACCGGCACCAGCACGGTGCGCCCCGGTGCGAGCTGTCCGGCGTCCTGGAGGGAGGTGGCGAAGATCCGCACGGTCTGCGGCTGCCCGCTCGCGTCCAGTGCGAGGAGGGCGGCCCCTGGGGCGACCGCGGCGCCGGGCACCGAGAGCAGCGCCGTGACCATGCCCGCCTGCGGCGCCCGGACGGCCGCCTCCTCGCCGGCCGGCGTCCGGAGCAGGGCGATGACCTGGCCCTGCGTCACGATCTCGCCGGGGCGCACCCGGTAGGCGGACAACGTGCCGTCCCGGTCGGCGCGAACGGTCTCCGGGGCCGTGCCGTGGGCCAGCACGGCCGCCAGGGTGAGGGTGTGCGGCAGGCTGCCGAACACCGCCCAGCCGCCGCCCGCGCCGACCACGAGCAGCAGCGCTGCGGCGGCGGCCCGCAGCCGGGCGCCGACCAGTCCGACCGGGCGGTCCAGCCCGGGTTCCAGGACGGCGGCGGCCCGCGCGGCGGCAACGGCGGTGGCGGCGGCCTTCCTGGCGCCCGCCACCGTACCGTCCGCCGTGCTCCCGGCCGTGCCCGCCGTCGTGCCCGTGTCCGGTCTCTCTGCATCCGGGCCGCTCGGCCTGGTCGCGACAGTCACGATCTCCCCGCCCTCCGCTCCGCGTTGTCCCTCCGGCCCGCCGTCGCGCCTCCGGCGCCCGGGCGGCTTCCTGGTCGCCGTGCCGCTCACGGCCGCCCCGCCACCGCGAGGGCCGGCCCGGCCGCGGCTGCCCTCGGCGGGCAGCGCAGCGGCAGCTCGCGCATCCCGCCGAAGACGAACTGCGTACTCCACGGGACGGTCCCGTCGGTCAGCGGTGTGCTCAGCTCGCGCGTGCGGCCCGCTTCGGCGAGGCCCCGCAGGACGGCGGCGCCCGCCATCAGCGAGAGCGGCGCGCCCAGGCAGTGGTGCGGACCGTGGCCGAAGGCGAGGTGCCGCGCCTCGGCCCGGTCCGGGTCGAAGACGTCCGGGTCGGTGAAGCGGCGCGGGTCGCGGTTGGCCGCCGCGTACAGCAGCAGCGCGACCCGGCCGGCCGGGACGACGGTGGCTCCCAGCGTCACGTCGCGGGTGAGCGCCCGGGCGCTGGCGCGCACCGGGCTGCCGAGCCGCTGCGCCTCGTCGAAGACCGCCTCCGCCCGGTCCGGGCGGGCCCGGAGCAGCTCGGCGAGGCCCGGTGCACGCAGGAGCTGCCAGACGGCGAGGGCCAGTCCGGAGGTCAGCGTCTCCAGGCCGTTGGCGAGCAGCATGACCACGAAGGCGAGCAGGTCCTCGTCGTCGAGCCGGCCCTCGGCACGCGCGACGGTGAGGCGGCTGATCAGGTCGTCGCCCGGGGCGGCGGCGCGGGCCGCGCACAACTCCTCGACGTAGCGGCGGAATCCGTCGAATCCGGCGTCCAGCTCGGCGATCCGCGCCGGGTCGGCCTGGTCGCCGAAGTCGTCGAGGAGGGAGCCGGCCACCAGTCGGGCCCAGCCGGTGACGCGTTCCTGTTCGGAGTCGGGGATGTCGAGGATGGCGCAGGAGACCGCCACCGGCAGCGGCACGGCGAGGTCGGCGACCACGTCGAACGAGCCGCCGGCGAGCAGCGGTTCGAGCAGCCGGGCCGTCGTGTTCTCGATCCGGGTGCGCATCTGCTCCAGGCGGCGGGCGCTGAAGGCGGTGGTGGCGAGCCGCTTGAGCCGGGTGTGGTCGGCGCCGTCGCGCATCGGGAGCATCCGGTTGACGATCCGGGCGAGGGCGGTCGAGCCGGCCCGTGGCAGGCCGACGGTGGCCGGGTCGACGGCCGTCCCCGGGTGGGTCAGAACGGTGATGATCTCCTGGTAGCCGGAGACGACGTGGACCCGGCCGAGGTCCAGGACCGGCGCCTCGGCGAGCAGCCGGCGGTAGAGCGCCGGCGGGTCCTGCTGTGCGGCGGGCTGCTGGATGAACCGCGTCAGCTCGTGCCGGAGGTTCTCCATGGCCCGGCTCTCCTTCACTGCTTGTCGGTGGAACGCCTGGTCGGTGCCGTGCCTGGCCGGTGGAACTCCGTCGGCCTGTCGGCCCGGCGTCCCGGGACCGGTAGGGGATGGGGAGGGAGCAGGGGTGCCGCGGTGACCCCGCCGGCCGGCGGGCTCACCGCGGCACAGGCCCCCGTTACTCGGTGAGCTCGGTGGCCGCGTTGGAGACCGAGCTGAAGCTGGAGACGGGGCAGGCCGCGCAGGCCAGCGAGCTGACGCTGACGCCGGCGCCGTTGACGGTGTCCAGCTCCTCGATCTCGATGTCGAACTGCTCGTTCGAGGTGATCTCGTTGTCGGCCATGGTGGTCTCCCTCCGGGGTGCGGCGCCGGCCCCGGCGGGGCTGGTCACCATCGACGCCTTTTCGCTTTCCGGCTTTTCCTCCGGCTCGCTTTCGGCGATGTGGAAACTATGCACCCGGCTCGCCCGAGGGCGGCAGTAGGGGATGTCAGGAACTCACCTCTACAAAATGCCATACCGTCACCCGTGACATTTTTCATGCCCTCTGACGTGCGCAGTTGCCTTCTCTTGCCTTCACCGGCCGACCCGGTTCACCCTGTATTCCATGACACTCACCATTGGCTCGGGAATTACCGGCAGACCGGTCGTCGAGGTAAGGGATCTGCACAGCAGTTACGGTGCCCACGAGGCGGTGCGGGGAATTTCCTTCACCGTCGCGCAGGGCGAGCTGTTCGCCCTGCTGGGCACCAACGGCGCCGGCAAGACGACGACCCTGGAGGTGCTGGAGGGGCACCGGGCGCCGAGCGCGGGCACCGTGCGGGTCCTCGGGATGGATCCGCACACCCAGGGCGCCCTGGTCCGGCGGCGGACGGGCGTGATGCTCCAGGAGGGCGGCTTCTTCAAGGAGCTGACCGTCCGGGAGACGGTCGACTCCTGGCGGTCCTTCGTCACCGGCGCCCGGCCGGCCGCGGAGGTGCTGGACAAGGTCGGCCTCACCGGGCGGGCGGGCACCAGGGTGGCGCAGCTGTCGGGCGGCGAACGGCGGCGCCTGGACCTCGCGCTGGCCGTGCTGAACACCCCTGAACTGCTCTTCCTGGACGAGCCGACCACCGGCATGGACCCGGAGGCCCGGCACGCCACCTGGCGCCTGGTCACGGAACTCCGGGCGGCCGGCACGACGGTGCTGCTGACCACCCACTACCTGGAGGAGGCCCAGCAGTTGGCCGACCGGGTGGCCATCATGGACGGGGGCCGGCTGGCCGCCGTCGGGACGGTGGAGCAGGTCCTCTCCGGGCACGGCGCCCGGATCACCTTCCCGCTGCCGGCCGCCACGACGGCGGCGCTGCTGCCGGCCGTCCTCGGCGAGCCACCGGACGTCCAGGGCGCCACCGTCCGCTACACGGTGGCCCGGACGGCCCCCGCGCTGGCCGTGCTGCACACCTGGGCGGCGGGCCTCGGCATCGAACTGGACGGCATCGAGGTGCGCAACGCCTCACTGGAGGACGTCTTCCTGGAGCTGGCGCGCGAGCGGGCGGGTGCGCGATGAGCGGCTCGGCGGGACTCACGGCGGCCGGCCCCCGCACGCCGGGCTGGCCCGGGTACGCGCGCGGGCAGTTCCTGCTCTCCTGGCGGGTGTTCTGGCGCAACCGGCGCTCGACGTTCATCGGCTTCCTGCTGCCCGTACTGCTGAACCTGGTGGTCGCGGCGCCGCTGCGCGGCCGGGAGATCGCCGGTGTCGGCGCGGCGGCCTACAGCACGGTCGGATTCATCGGGTTCGCGCTGGTGACCTCGTTCATCAACCTGCTGAACGGCGTGGTGGCACGCCGGGACGACCTGGTGCTCAAACGGCTCCGCGGGACGGAGGTACCGGCGACGGCGGTCTTCGCCGGGCAGTTCGGCGCGGCCGGCGCGGTGGTGCTGCTCCAGACCGTGGTCCTGGGCGGGGTTTCGGTGATCTGGTTCGGTGCGCCCGCGCCCGCCGACCCGCTGCTGTTCCTGGTCGCGCTGACCGGCGGGTTCCTGCTGTTCGCCGTGCTGGCGGTGGCGCTGTCCGGGCTGACGCCGGGCGCCGAGGCGGCGCCGATGGTCGCGACCCCGGTGCTGCTGCTCTGCATGTTCGCCGGCGGTGTGGTGGCGCCGGTCAGTTCGATGCCGCACTGGTTGCAGGGGCCGGTCCACCTGGTGCCGCTGGCGCCGGTGGTGGAGACCCTGCGGACGGCCTGGTTCGGACGCGCCTTCGGCACCGAGTCCTGGACGGGCCCCGCGCTCGCCCCGGCCGACCTGCTGCACGGCTGGCAGCACGCGGCGCCGGCCCTGCTGGTGATCGCCGCCTGGACGGCCGGGGCGGCCGTGCTCGGGCGGCGGTTCTTCCGCTGGGAGCCGCGCCGCGGATGAGAACACCGTGAACCTTCGCCGGCCGGCTCCGGTTCGGCGAAGGACCGAATGCTTCGTCAGCTATCCTCTTCAGTGATCAGGGAGGCGCATTCGGCCGTATTCGGCCGCCTTCGTACGCCTTCGTCCGCCCGAGGCAACCTCACGACGTTCTCTCCCGTCCCCGAGGCCACGCTCAATGAATTCGAACGCGCTTGCCCGCGCCGTGACCCGCCTGACCGGCCGGGTCTGGTTCTGGCCCGCACTCGTCACGCTGCTCGTCGGCGGCTGGCGGCTCTCCACCCCGCAGCTGTGGCGTGACGAGATCTCCACCTGGACGGCCTCCACGCGCGGCCTCGGCGAGCTCGCGCAGATGCTGCAGCACGTGGACGCCAGCAACGGCGTGTACTACGTGATCATGCACGGCTGGACGACGGTCCTCGGTGACTCGCCCGTCATGCTCCGGCTGCCCTCCGTGCTGGCGATGGCCGGCGCCGCGGCGTTCTCCGCGCTCACCGCCGAGCGGTTGTTCCGCAGCCGGGCGGCGGGCGTGGCGGGCGGGCTGCTCCTCGTCGTGCTGCCGGCCGCCGACCGGTACGCCCAGGAGGCGCGGGCGTACGCCCTGGTCGCCTGCGCGGTGTCCGCGGCGACGTGGCTGCTGCTCCGGGCGCTGGACCGGCCCGGCTTCGGCCGGTGGGCCGGCTACAGCGCCTGCATGGCGCTCGCCGGGGGCGCCCACCTGGTCTCCCTCAGCACCCTGAGCGGCCAGCTCCCGCTGGTGCTGCTCCACCTGTGGAGCACCCGGCGGGCGGTGAAGCTGCGGCTGCTCTGGCAGTACCCGCTCGCCGTCCTGGCGGCGGTGCTGCCCGTGGTGCCGCTGATAGTGCTGGGCAGCCGGCAGTCCGGCCGCCAGCTCGGCTGGCTCGCCGCGCCCGGGACGGCGGACCTCAGGCTGTTCTGGGACGTCCTGCTCTCGACCTCCACCGTGTTCCACCTCTTCCTGGCCCTCGCCGCGCTGACGCTGCTGTGGCCGGGGCGCCGGCTCGCGGGCGTGCAGTTGCTGCTGCTGGCCGTCGTTCCGGTGGTGGTGGTCTGGGCCGTCTCACAGGGTTCGACCTCGTACTTCCTCGACCGCTACCTGCTCTTCACCCTGCCGGCCTGGGCCTCGCTGGCCGGCGGCGGCGTGGGAGCGCTGTACGCGGCGGCCCGGCGGCTGGCGCCCGTCCCGGTCTGCGCGGTGCTGGCACTGGCGGTGGTCGCGGTTCCGGGCTGGCTGGTCCTGCCGCAGCAGCGCGCGATCCGGGGTGCGTTCGGCCACGACTGGCACCAGGACTACCGGTCGGCGGCCGGGCTGATAGCGGCCGGCTACCGCCCGGGGGACGGCCTGGTGGCGCCCTACGGCGAGCAGAACTGGACGATGATCGGCGCCGGCGTCGACTTCTACCTGCCGGACGGCGTCCGCCCGTACCCGGTCTTCCTGCGGAGCTCGGCGGCCGAGGCCGACGACCTGTACCCGGTCGAGTGCGCGGTGGCGGCCCAGTGCGTCGGGCAGGGCGGGCGGATCTGGCTGGTGACCACCGGCGAGGCCACCGATCCGCTGCCCGCCCTCTCCGCCGACAAGGCACAGGCCCTGCGGGCGCACTACGCACCGACCGAGGTCCGGCAGGTCCGGGGCCTCACGGTGACGCTGCTGACCCGCACGGGCTGACCCGCACGGCGCTCCCCGGCGGGCCGCGGCACGACGGAGGGGACGGGCGCACCGGGCGCCCGTCCCCTCCGTCGTGGCGGTCTCAGAGCACGCGGGTGAGCCGCGAGAGGATCGACGGCGGGGCCAGGTCGCTCTTCAGCACGACCGGGACCTCCACCTTCGCGTCCCCGTCACCGGCCCGCAGGACGCCCACCTGGGTGCCGGCTGGCGCCCGGTGGCCGGTCCTGGCCGGGTCCAGGCTCAGGGTGGCGGTGATGCCGTCCCAGCCCGCGACGGTCACGTCCTGGGCCGCCACCACGGCCTCCCGGCCGCCGAGGCCGTCGTCCACGTACCCGACGACGTCGCCCTGCTTGGCGAGGGTCTGGCCGGCGAGGCCGTTCTGCGCCGCGGTGATCTGCCGGGCGCTGACGTTCTGGACGGCCTTGAGGATGCCCTCCGAACCGACCGCGGGCTGGCCGAGCGTGACGCCGAGGATCAGCCGCCGGGTGCCGCCGATGTCCTTGACCGCCGCCCACATCAGGCAGCCGCCGGCCGGGGTGCTGGACCCGGTCTTGACGCCGATCACGCCCGTCTTCGCGTTGAGCAGGGTGTTGGTGTTGAAGACCCGCTGGCCGTTGAAGGTGGTGTCCGGCTCGGCGACGATCTGCCGGAAGACGTCGTTCTTCATGACCTGCTCGGCCAGCTTCAGCTGGTCCTTCGCGGTGCTCCTGGTCTCGGCGATGAAACCGGCCGGGTCCGCGTAGACGGTGTTGGCCATGCCGAACTGGGCGGCGGCGTCGTTCATCTTCTTCACGAACGCCTCCTCCGTCGTCGCGTCCCAGCGGGCCAGCAACCGGGCCACGTTGTTCGCGGACGGCAGCATCAGCATCTCCAGCGCCTCGTACTGGGAGAGCTGCTGGCCCTCGACGAGGGTGACCTTCGACTGGTCGGCGTCGCTGGACTCCTGGGCGGCCTGCTTGTCGACGGTGAGCTTCGGGCCGGTCTCGCCCTTCTTGAGCGGGTGGTCACGCAGGATCAGGTACGCGTTCATGACCTTGGCGACACTGGCGATCGAGGCGGGCGTCTCCGGGCCGGAGCTGCCCATGCTGCCCACACCGACCACCTCGGCCGCCGACTGGCCCTTGGCCGGCCAGGGGATGTCCAGCGGGCTGCCGGTGAAGGTGAAGGAACCGGCCGCGCTCAGGCGCACCTCGGCGGCCGGCAGCGGACGCAGCAGCTGGGCCGCCACGACGACGCCGAGCACCAGGGCCAGGAAGATCGTCCAGACGGTGATCCGCTTGACGGCCCGGCGCAGCGGGGACACCGGGCGGGCGCTCAGCGCGGCCAGCACCTGCATCGCCTCGGACGTCGTCTCCGGCTTGGGCAGCGGCTCCGGCTTGGGCAGCGGTTCGGGGACGGGCAGCGGTTCCGGGGCCGGCAGTGGCTCGGGGACGGGCAGCGGCTTCGGCTCCGGCCCGGGGAGGGGCGCGGGCACCGGGCCCGGACCGGGAACGGGCTCCGGGGCGGGCAGCGGCTCCGGCTGCGGCTCGGGCTCCGGCAGCGGCTTCGGCTCCGGGGCGGGGACGGGGTCCGGATCCGGTACGGGGGCGGGGGCCGGCGGCACCGGCACCACCCCGGCGGCGGCCGGGCCGGGCTCGGCGGGCCGACGGGGCTGCGGCTTCTCCAGCTTCTCGGCCTGGCCCGGCTCCACCGTCTCCGCGGCGGACGCCGGGGCGGCCGCGCCGTCCCGCATCGCGAGACGGGGGTCGACGCCGGACGGCCGCTCCGGCGCCGGGGCAGCGTCCTCCGCCGCCGCACCGGCCTCCGCCACCCCGTCGTCGGCAGCCGTCCCACCAGGAGTGGTACCGGTCGCGGCGGGCGGATCAGACAGTTCGTCGGGCAGCCGCAGGGCCGTGGTCGCGTTGTCCGCGGGCAGCCGCAGGGTGGTGGTCCTGGTGTCCGCTTCCCGGACACGCAGCTGTACGGTCGAGCCGCCCTTCGCCTCGCCCGGCGCCCCCGGAGCGTCGGAGTCACCGGCGTCAGCGGACTCGTCGGACGCCTGCGGACCGGCCGCCTCGGGACCCGCCGCGACGTCACGCAGGCGCAGCTGCACGGTCCGGCCGGGCTTCGCCGCCGCGCCCGGCGGCGTCTGCGGCTCCTCGGCCGGCACGGCGTCCGGCCGGTCCTGCCCGGTGGCCCGCTCCTGCTCCCGCTCCCCGTCGCGCAGCACCCTGTCGGGGGACTCACCCACGTAACCCAGCCTCCTCATACGCCCGGCGGGGCAACGGCCGGCCCGAAATCGGGAAGCCGCCGCCCCGCCCCATGTACCACTACAGTCTCCGCCACGCGGCGGCCGATCCGGCCGCCCACACCCCGTCCGACCGGCGGTTATTGCGGTCGCACGGCCGTTCCCCGGCCTGTCCGGTGTTCAGACGCGGGCCCGGGGGCGGCGGTTCCCGGGCCGGCCTCGCCAGGTCACGATTCGGAGGCGTACTCGACAAGTCCGTGTGAGAGGCGTCACGCTGTCACTCATCCACGCGGGGAGGCTTGGATGGGCAAGAGCCGTAGAACAATTCCCGAGGAACTCTTGTTGCTCGCACTGGACCCGACCACGGGCACCACTGCGCAGCCGCAGACCCTCGACCTCGGACTCGCCGGGGCACAGCTCGTCGAGCTGTCCCTGGCCGGACGGATAGTCCCTGATGGGGACCGGATCGCCGTGGTACTGCCACGGCCCACCGGCGACCCCACCTTGGACCACGCCCTGGAACTGCTGCGCCGTCGCGGCAGTCCGGTACGTGCCGCGCACTGGATCGGCGGGCCCCGCCTGGGGCTCCGGCAGACGTACCTGGCGCACCTGGAACGGTGCGGCATGGTCACTGCGGTGCCGGGACAGGTGTGCGGGGTCCTGCCGACGACGCGTTACCAGGCGTCGGACGACTGCTCGAACGCTGCCATCAAGCAGCGCCTCGACACGTCGATCCGGACCGGGGTCCCACCGGACCCGAGGACGGCCGCCCTGGCCGCCCTCGCGCACGCGGTGGGCCTCGGCAAGCACCTGTACCCGGGCAACGAGGGCAGGTCGTCGCGGTCCCGGCTGCGCGACCTGATCCGTTACGACCCGCTCGGTGGGATGGTCGCGCACGCCGTCATGGACGTGCAGAACGGCCTTCCGTCCCAGCAGGGCCGTAACAACGCCCAGGCCGGTGCGACGCCGGTGCCGAACGGCCGACCAGGTCCGCATGCCGCGGGCCGTGGCGCGCCGGCCGGCGGGCGGGCCGTGGCCACCCGGGTCGGTGCCCGGTGAGCGGACGGCTCGTCATGGGGCGCGCGGTGAGCGGCGCACGCCGCTAGCCGAAGTGAGCAGCCAGCAGCAATCGAGGGGCGGTCCCCCGGCACAGAAGTCGCCGGGTGGCCGCCCCTTCGCCGTACCCGGCCGCACTCAGCCGTACTGTCGCTCCTACCACTCAGGGGCGGCCGCCGTCTCGCTGAAGCGCTTTTCCGATGATCTGTTCTACTGCGCTCCAGCGATTCCCCGGCGCCGACCTGATCCAAGGTGACATGCTGCTCCAAGTCAGGGGGGTTGGTACCCATTTCCACACTGTTCCGAGGATTGCCGGTCCAACGATCACCAGAGGTCCGGCCGGAGGTCGATGTGTCCGCGAGCATCAATCCCACCGTGCGCCGCAGAAGGCTCGGCGCCGAACTGAGGCGACTTCGCGAGACCCTGGGGATGACGGCGGAGGAGGTGGCCGGCCGCCTGATGGTCTCGCAGTCCAAGATCAGCCGCCTGGAGAACGGGCGCCGCAGCATCAGCCAACGCGACGTCAGGGACCTCTGCGACGTCTACAACGTCGACGACGAGCGGATCCGCGCCGGGCTGATGGAGATGGCCAAGGAGTCCCGGCAGCGCGGCTGGTGGCACGAGTTCAACGACATCCCGTACAGCGTCTACATCGGCCTGGAGGCGGAGGCCTCCTCGATCCGCGCGTACGAGTCCTCCTTCGTACCCGGGCTGCTGCAGACCGAGGACTACGCCGAGGCCGTGGTGCAGGGCACCCAGCCGGACACCGACACCACGGCGGTGCGCCGCCGCGTGGAGGTGCGGCTCAAGCGGCAGAGCCGGATCTACGGGGAGAACCAGCTCGGCAGCCTCTGGGCGGTGATAGACGAAGCCGTGCTGCGCCGCGAGGTCGGCAGCCGGGCGGTGATGGCGGGCCAGCTGGTGCAACTGCTCGATCTGAGCGCGCGGTCCAACATCAACCTGCAGGTGATCCCGTTCTCGCACGGCGCGCACCCCGGCATGACCGGGACATTTTCCCTGATGGAGTTCCCCGAATCGGCGGATTCGACGGTTGTCTACTTCGAAGGGGTGACAAGCGACCTCTACCTGGAGAAGGACGCCGACGTCCGCCGCTATACCGGACTCTACGACCACCTGAGGGCCGCGGCCCTCGGCGTCGTGGAGAGCCGGTCACTGATAGCCAATATCGCAGAGGGGTACAAATCATGATCACCAAGTTCGAGAACGGCCTGACCTGGCGCAAGAGCAGCCACAGCGGCGGCAACGGCGCATGCGTGGAGATCGCCGTACCGGGTGCCGCCGCCGTCGCGGTGCGCGACTCCAAGGACCCGCAGGGGCCGCAGCTGCACTTCTCCCCGGAAGCCTGGACCGCCTTCGCCACCGCCGCCGGGGCCGGCGCCTTCGGCGAGATCTGACCGACCGCCACCTTTTACCGGGTCCGCACACAGCGGTGTCCGCCGGCCGTCCGCGGCGGGCACCGCCCCTCCACCGCCAGGGCCGACCGCAGCCGGCCGGCCGTCGCCGTCAGTGGACGACGGGGTAGCGCACCGCCCAGGCCGTCCCCCCGGCCGCCTCCGGCCCGTGCAGCTCCGGCCCGTGCAGCAGCTCCAGCACGAAGTCGTCCGCGATCTCCAGGATCGTCCCGCGCCCCTCCAGCCCCGCCAGCAGCTCCGGCGGCAGCGCGGTGTCACCGTGCAGGGCCCCCAGCAGGTTGCCGCAGATCGCCCCGGTCGAGTCGCTGTCCCCCGAGTGGTTGACGGCCAGCAGCAGCCCCGACTTCACGTCGTACGCCACCAGCGCGCAGTACACCCCGATCGCCAGCGCCTCCTCGGCCACCCAGCCCTCCCCGAGCGCCTCCACCCGCTCCGCGGACGGCTCCCCGGCCCGGACGGCGTCCAGCGCCCCGCGCAGCGCCGCCGTGGTCTCCTCGTGCGACGGCCGCTCCGAGAGCAGTGCCAGCGCGAGGTGCACGCCCTCCTCCAGGGTGCCGCCGCGGGCCACCGTGTGGACGATCACCGCGAGCGCCCCGGCCGAGAGGTAGCCGGACGGATGGCCGTGCGTCAGCACCGAGCACTCCACCGCCAGCTGGAAGACCAGCCCCGGCTCCCAGGACGTCAGCAGCCCGAACGGCGCCGCCCGCATCACCGTGCCGCAGCCCTTGGAGTGCGGGTTCTTGGGCGCCTCGACGGTGCCGAGCCGGTCGGCCTCCGGCCCGGAGAGCCCGGACAGGCAGGCCTGGCCGGGCGCCCGCTGGGCGTACAGCCACTCCTCCCGGCCGAGCCAGCCGAGGTCGGCCCGCCGCTCGTCCGGGCCCCAGTCGCGCTGGGTGGCGGCCCAGCGCAGGTAGGCCAGGTGGACGTCGGTCGGCGGGTGCCAGCCGCCGCTGTCGCGGCGGATGTGGGCCCGGATCAGACCGTCGACCGTGAACAGCGACATCTGGGTGTCGTCGGTTATCGCGCCGCTCCGCCCGTAGGCGGGCACGTAGCCGGCCACCCCCTGCGGGCCGTGCGCGGCCCGGATCTTCTCCAACGACTCGAACTCGATGCCGGCCCCGAGCGCATCGCCGATCGCACCGCCGAGCAGACAGCCCCGCACTCGGCTGCGGAAGTCCTGCTGCTGCGCGCGTGACCACAGTGGCATCACGAGTCGGTGCCTTTCGTCCGGGGGCCGGGTCGCGCCCGACGGCCGATCGCGCGCACCCGCACTGTATTCGAATAGTCAGCCCGGTTGACCGGGTCCCTCCAACGACTGCTCTTCAACATCTTGTTGCCACCGCGACATCCGGCGGCCACGAACCACCACCCGGGGCTGCCTACCGTCCCCGATCATGACCTCCACCCGCATTCGCCTGGCCGCCGCACTGACCCTGACCGGTGCACTCACGCTCGGCTCCCCCGCCCTGGCCATCGCCGCCGGCCCCGACCGGGCCGCCCCCGCGGCAGCGGCGAAGCAGCACGCGCACGCCATCCCGTTCACCGCCGCCGAGGCCGTCCAGCAGGCCGACGGGACCTTCACGCTGACCTGGACCGCCCCCGGCGCCCGCAACGTGACCGTCTACGCCGGCACCGGCCCGGACGACATCAGCCACCGCAAGGCCGTCGCCCGCGGCGCCGGCACCGCCACCGTGACGGTCGCCGGGCTGGCCGCCGCCGACCGCTGGTTCTTCGAGCTCGTCCCGGACACCGGCGAGTCGCTCACCGTCGCCGACCGCTCCCTGCACCTCGCCTCCGCCCCCAACTTCCGGGACGCCGGCGGTTACCGCACCGCCGACGGCAGTTGGGTCCGGATGGGCGTCGTCTACCGCTCCGGCGACCTCAGCAAGCTCACCGACCAGGACCTCGCCAAGCTCCGCCGGCTCGGCGTCAAGGAGGTCTTCGACTTCCGCACCCCCGGCGAGCAGAAGACCGCGCCCGACCGCATCCCGGCCGGCGCCACCGCGGTCGACGCCAACGTCCTGGGCGCCGCCGACACCGGCGCGTTCAACGTGACCAGCCCGCAGGCCGCCGTCCAGGCCATGATCGACGCCGAGCGGACCATGGTCTCCGCCGACAGCGCCCGGGCCGCCTACCACTCGGTGTTCAACGCCCTGGCCGAGCGCGACGACGAGGGCGTGCTCTACCACTGCACCGCCGGCAAGGACCGCACCGGCTGGGCCTCCGCCGCCCTGCTCACCGCGCTCGGCGTGCCGCGCGCCACCGTCGAGGCCGACTACCTGGCCAGCAACACCTACCGGGCCGCCGAGAACGCCGCCACCCTGGCCCAGCTGCCGCCGGCCTACCAGGCCCTCTACAAGCCGCTGCTGGACGTCCGCCCCGAGTACCTGAACGCCGGCTTCGACGAGGTCCAGCAGAAGTTCGGCTCCTTCGACAACTACCTCAGGTCCGGCCTCGGCCTGGACAAGCGGGACCTGCGCGACCTGCGCAGCCAGCTGCTGGCCGGCTGACCGTCGGCTGCCGGCCGGGCTGTCCGGCCGGCAGCCGCGCGGATCGAGCACCGCGTCCTGCGGCCGGCCCCGCCCGGTGGTCCGGGCGGGGC
>NZ_JBHUWW010000045.1:0-55864 GCF_042669755.1 Kitasatospora sp. NPDC057223
AGACAGGCCCGACCGTGACGGTCGGGCCCTTCGGCGTGCACGGACGCGGGTGCGGTCAGTCCTCGCCGAGGTAGGCCTTGCGGACGGACTCGTCGTGCAGCAGGTCCCCGCCGGTACCGGTGAGGACGATCCGGCCGGTCTCCATGACGTACCCCTGGTCGGAGAGCGAGAGCGCCGCCTGGGCGTTCTGCTCGACGAGCAGGATGGTGGTGCCGGAGGCCTTCAGTTCGATGATGGTCGCCATGATCTTCTGCATCATCAGCGGCGAGAGGCCCATCGAGGGCTCGTCCAGCATCAGCAGCTTGGGCTGCGACATCAGGGCCCGCCCCATGGCGAGCATCTGCTGCTCGCCGCCGGAGAGCGTGCCGGCGGCCTGCTTGCGGCGCTCGCCGAGGATCGGGAAGAGCGTGTAGGCCCGCTCGACGTCGGCGGTGATGCCGGCCGTGTCCTTGCGCAGGAAGGCCCCGAGGAGGAGGTTCTCCTCGATGGTCATCCGGGGGAAGATGTGCCGCCCTTCGGGGGAGTGCGCGAGGCCGAGCGAGACGATCTTGTGCGCGGGGACGGTGGTCAGCGGCTGCCCGGCGAAGGTGATCTTCCCGGAGGTGGGCCGGAGCAGTCCGGAGAGGGTGCGCAGCGTGGTGGTCTTGCCGGCGCCGTTGGTGCCGATGAGGGTGGTCACCTCGCCCTCGTTGACGGTGAAGCTGATGCCCTTGACGGCTTCGATCTTGCCGTAGGAGACGCGGAGGTCCTCGACCTCCAGGAGCGCGGTCACTGGTCGGCCTCCGTGCTGGTGGTGCTGCCGGTTCCTTCGAGGGGGGCGCCGAGGTAGGCGGTGATGACGCGTTCGTCGCTCTGGACGGTCTCGCGGTCGCCCTCGACGATCTTCTGGCCCTGGACGAGGACGGCGGTGCGGTCGCAGAGGTTGAAGATGAACCGCATGTCGTGCTCGATGACGAGGATGGCGATGCCCCGGTCGCGGATGGCGAGGACGAGCTCCTCGGCGGCGCGGGTCTCCTGCGGGTTCATGCCGGCGGTCGGCTCGTCGAGCAGGAGGAGCCCGGGGTCGCTGGCGAGGGCGCGGGCGATCTCCAGTTTGCGCTGCTCGCCGTACGGGAGGTTGCGGGCGAGGTGGTCGGCCTTGGCGGCGAGGCCGGTGAACTCCAGGAGTTCCATGGCCCGGTCGTGGCTCTCGGCCTCGGCGCGGCGGTAGCCGGGGCCGCGCAGGATGGCGGAGAACAGGCCTTCCTTGGTGCGGCTGTGCCGGCCGACGAGGACGTTCTCCAGGACGGTCATGTTGGCGAACAGCCGGATGTTCTGGAAGGTGCGCGCGATGCCGGCCTGGGTGACGCGGTGGGGCTTGGGCGGCAGTACCGCGCCCTTGTAGCTGACCGTGCCCTCGGTGGGGACGTACAGGCCGGTGAGGCAGTTGAAGAAGGTGGTCTTGCCGGCGCCGTTGGGGCCGATCAGGCCGATGATCTCGCCCTCGGCGACGGTGAGGTCGACGTTGTTGACGGCGGTGAGGCCGCCGAAGCGCATGGTGACGCCCCGGACGTCGAGGAGGGTGGCGCCGGTGGGGGCCGGGGCGGTGGTGGTGGTCATCTGGTCGTTCACGCCCCTGCCTTGGTGAGTGCGGAGTTTTCGGGTGAGGGCTGCGCGGGGATGGCGGCCTGGTGGAATTCCAGCTTGTTGCGGCGGTTGGCGATGAGGCCCTCGGGGCGGATGCGCATCAGGACGATGAGCGCGATGCCGAAGGCGAGCAGCTGGTAGTTGGAGAGGAATTCGAGCTTCTTCGGGATGAGGAAGAGCAGGGTCGCGCCGACCAGGGGGCCGCTGATGGTGCCCATGCCGCCGAGGATGACGGCGGCGAGCAGGAAGGCGGAGTTCGGCGGGAGGGCCTCGGCGAAGGTGTACTGGTCGGGGGTGACGGTGTAGCTGACGTGGGCCTGGACGGTGCCGGCGAGGCCGGCCAGGCAGGCGCCGAGGGCGAAGGCGAGCAGCTTGAGCCGGAAGCCGTTGATGCCCATGGCTTCGGCGGCGGTCTCGTCCTCGCGGATGGCGACCCAGGCGCGTCCGATCCGGGAGTTGCCGACGCGGGCGAAGACCAGGACGACGACGGCGGTGATGATGAGCATCAGCAGGTAGTAGTTGGAGAACCGGCCGAGTTCGATGCCGCCGACGAGGTGCGTCTTGCCGAGGTTGAAGCCGAGGATCTGCAGGTCGGGGATGCGCGGGATGCCGTTGGAGCCGTTGGTGATGTCCGGTCCGGTGGTCCCGTTGAGGTTCAGCATGGTGATGCGGAAGATCTCGCCGAACCCGAGGGTGACGATGGCGAGGTAGTCGCCGCGCAGCCGCAGGGTGGGGGCGCCGATCAGTACGCCGAACACCATGGCGGCCGCCGCGCCGGTCAGTGCCGCCGCCCAGAAGGGGAACTGGACGTGGATGGGGGAGGCGGGGGAGCCGGAGACCAGGGCCGCGGCGTAGGCGCCGACGCCGAGGAAGGCGACGTATCCGAGGTCGAGCAGGCCGGCCAGGCCGACGACGATGTTCAGGCCCAGGGCGACGGTGGCGAAGATCAGGATGTTCGCCGCGACGGAGGTGTACTGGTCGCTGGTCTGGGTGAACGGGAAGGCGGCGGCGGCGGAGAAGGCGGCGCCGGTGGCGACCGGGCGGTGCTTGACGGTCAGCGCGCGCAGCCGGTCCAGCAGGCCGGACTTGGCGAGGGCGGCGACGGTGAAGCCGGCCAGCAGCAGGTAGCCGGTGAAGAGTTCGCCGTACTCGGTGTCGATGCCGAAGGTGACGGCGAACAGGCCGATGGCGAAGGCCGTGATGATCAGCAGGACTTCGACCCAGGAGGGCAGTTCGCGGGCCGGGGCGAGCCGGCGTTCGGCCTTGGCGAGCCGCAGGGTGCGGGTGATCAGCAGGTAGACGCCGAAGCCGACGCCGGCGGCCAGCAGCCACCAGTAGTTGACCGGGCCGAGGCTGTCCTCGGTGCGGCGGTCGAGCGGCAGGCCGAGGGCGCCGAGGACGGTGAGCAGCGAGGTGAGCCCGGCCAGCCAGGCGCCGGGTTCGAGGTTGGCGAGGCCGCCGAGGTCGGCGGCGATGGCGCCGATCGAGAACCAGCTGACGGCGGCGGCGGCGAACGCGGCGAAGAGGACGGCGTTGTTGCTGCCGGCCGGGTTGGTCCAGCGCAGTCCGGGGATGCGGTAGCCGCTGAGGACGAGGACGAGGGTGATCAGGCCGCCGGTGAGGGTGAGCCACTGGAGGCCGGCCGGGGAGCCGTAGTACGTGAGGTCGCCGGGGAACTCGGACGTCCAGGTCCAGGCGGTGAACGCGGTGGCGGTGGTGGCGACGGCCGCGGCGGCGGTGAAGGGGCGCGCGATGCGGGCCGGGACGGCGATGACGGGGGTGAGTTCGGTGCTCATGGTGGTCACGCCCTGTCCGCGACGCGCTCGCCGAGCAGCCCCTGGGGCCGGACGAGCAGGACGACGATGAGGAGTACGAACGCCCAGACGTCCTTCCAGGCGCCGCCTCCGAAGAGGTGCATGCCGGGGATGTGCTGGATGTAGGCGGTGGCGAGTCCTTCGGCGAGGCCGAGGGCGAGGCCGCCGAGCATGGCGCCGTAGATGTTGCCGATGCCGCCGAGGACGGCGGCGGTGAAGGCCTTGAGGCCGAGGATGAAGCCCATCCGGAAGTCGACCTGGCCGGTGCGCAGTCCGTAGGCGACGGCGCCGACGGCGGCGAATGCGGCGCCGATGGCGAAGGCCATCACGATGACGCGGTCGGTGTCGATGCCCATCAGCTTGGCGGTGTCCGGGTCCTGGCTGGTGGCCTGCATCGCGCGCCCGGAGCGGGTGCGGGCGACGAACCAGCCGAGGATGATCATGCAGACGGGGGCCGCGATGATCAGGAACAGGTCGCTGCGCTGCACGGTGACCGAGGCGAGCTCGAAGGGGTCGCCGGGGATCTTGGGGAAGACCCGGGCCTTCTTCGCGTCGGGGTAGAACGAGAAGACGAGCTGCTGCAGCACGATCGAGAGGCCGATGGCGGTGATCAGCGGTGCGAGGCGGGGGGCCCCGCGCAGCGGCCGGTAGGCGAACCGCTCGGCGCCGACGGCGACCAGGGTGGACACCAGGATGCCGGCCGCCAGCATGAGCGGCAGGGCCAGCCAGAGGGTGGTGCCGCCGGGCAGCGCGAGGTAGGCGGTGAGGGCTCCGAAGCCGCCGACCATGAAGATCTCGCCGTGGGCGAAGTTGATGAGCTGGACGATGCCGTAGACCATCGTGTAGCCGATCGCGACGAGGCCGTAGAGGGCGCCGAGGATCAGGCCGTTGGCCAGCTGCTGCGGTAGGTCGTGCACCGCTGGGCCTCCGTTGTGCGTTGTCCGCTTGGGTGGGGGATGTGACCGCGCGGGGGCACTCGTGGCGCCCCCGCGCGGGTGGTTCGGTTCTTCAGGCCCCGGAGGGCCGGTTGTCGCCGGGTGGTCAGCCCTTGAAGGTGCCGGTCTTCTCGACGGCCCACTTGGCGTCCTTCACCGCGTACACGGTGAGCTGCTTGTTGGTGGTGTCGCCGTACTCGTCGAAGGAGACCTTGCCGGTCACGCCGTCGAAGGAGATCTGCTGGACGGCGTCGACGACCTTGGCGCGGGCACCGTCCGGCACCTTGCCGCCGTTGGCGGCGACGACGGCCTTGACGCCCTGGATGATGGCCCAGGCGCTGTCGTACGAGTAGCCGCCGTAGGTCTCGTAGGCGTCGGTGTAGCCGGCCGCCTTGTAGTCGGCGATGAACTTGGCGGCGGTCGGGAGCTGCTCGACGGGCAGGCCGACGGCGGTGGCGAGGTCGCCCTGGCTCTTCGGGTTGAGCTTGATGAAGTCGCCGCTCTGGATGCCGTCGCCGCCCATCAGCGGGATGTTGGCGCCGGCGTCCTTCAGCTGGAGGGAGAGCGGGCCGGCGGCGGGGTACTCGCCGCCGTAGTAGACCGCCTCGGCGCCGGAGGCCTTGACCTTGGTGGCGATGGCGCTGAAGTCGCGGTCGTCGGGGTTGACGTGCTCCTCGCCGACGATGGTGCCGCCGAGCTTGGTGTACTCGCCCTTGAAGGTGGCGGCGAGGCCGGCGCCGTAGGTCTTCTGGTCGTCGATGAGGAAGACCTTGGTCTTCTTCGCCTCGCCGAACAGGTACTGGGCCGCGAACGGGCCCTGGACGGCGTCGGTGGTGGCGGTGCGGAAGTAGGACTTGAACGGGCGGGCCTTGGTGCCGGTGGCCCACTTCTCGCCCTGGCTGAGGGCGACGCCGGTGTTGGCGGGGGAGATCTCGACCAGCTTGGCGTCGTCGAAGATCTGCTGCATCGACTGGGCGACGCTGGAGTTGAGCGGGCCCACGACGCCGATGACGCTCTTGTCGGCGACGAGCTGGGTGGCGTTCTGCTGGCCGGGGGCCGGCTTGGCGGTGTCGTCCAGGGCCTTGATCTGGAACTTGACGCCGGGCACCTCGTTCTTCTCGTTGGCCTGCTTGACGGCGAGGTCGACGGAGTTCTTGATGCCGAGGCCGAGCGCGGAGAGGTCGCCGGTGAGGGGGGCGTCCACGCCGATGGTGAGGGTGGTGACGGAGCCCCCGCCGGCGGTGTCGCCGGCCTTCTTCTCGTCGCGGGAGCCGCAGGCGGAGAGGCTGAGCGCGCCGATGACGGCGATGCTGACGACAAGCGCTGAACGGTTACGCACGAGGGGTCCCCTTCGGTCAGGAGGCGCCGCGCCTGAGTTGGCGGGTGCCGGGTCGCGCGCTGGGGCCAGGCCCAATCCGGTGGCGCGGTGACTGGCCGTGACTCTAGATGCCGTTGGGCGGCTCGTGGAGGGGTCCGGGCATGCTGTGATTCTCTTGTTATGAGCATTCTGATTGGCATCTCAGAATGTGGTCGTTCTGGCGCGATCCGTCCGGTGCGGGTACGGGGCGAATCGAGGGTCGACCGGATGTAAGGCCCAGAAGTGCAGGTGACTACTGGTGTGTTCGACTATCGGTCGTCACTGTCCGGCATGCTGACCCCGGACGTGCACGTCCGAATAACGGACAGCGGCCGAGCCGTGCGCGGGTTTGTCGACAGGTGGAGCGCGTGGTGGGCGCCCGGGGCGGGCCCCGGGATCCGGATTGCCCCCGTGTTACGTAGCGTTACATTCAGGAAAGGAATCCCCGCGTCGGCGGGCACCCGGCAGGCCCGGCGGGTGCCGGTGATCCCCTCGGGCCGCGGCGGCGGGTCGCTCGTCGACCGGAGTGCGGCGCGGAGGAGCTGCTGACGCCTCGTCGGGCGGCCCCATCGGCCCGCGACGTACCTGCTCCCTGTGCCGGACATGCCGCCGCCCCCTCGTCTGGATCAAGGGACTGCCCAGGCCGGGCAGTTGTCAAACACCTCGATCGAACAAGGGGGCGGTGAACGGCCTTTGGGCGGCCCGGACTACAGGTCGCGGAGCATGCAGGTCAGCCGGCAGCTGGTGATCCGGCGCCCGGTGTCGTCGGTGATCGCGATCTCGTACGTGGCGGCGGTGCGGCCCTTGAAGACCGCCGTCGCCACGCCGGTGACCAGGCCGGAGGTCGCCGACCGGTGGTGGGTGGCGTTCAGGTCCACGCCGACCGCGTACCGGCCGGGCCCGGCGTGCAGCATCGCGCCGATCGAGCCGAGCGTCTCCGCCAGCGCCGCCGAGGCGCCGCCGTGCAGCAGCCCGTACGGCTGCTGGTTGCCCTCCACCGGCATGGTGCCGACCACGCGGTCCCCGGAGGCCTCGACGACCTTGATGCCGAGCCGGTCGCCGAGATGGCCGCCGGAGAAGGTGGACGGATCGACGCCGAGCTTGGCGAAGTGGTCCAGGACGTCCTGCGGGACGTCCAGGACGGGGGCCGCGTCGGTGGGGGCCGCGTCGGTCATGGGAGCTCCTGCCGGTCAGGGGTCACGTCATCGTGCTGCTGTGATCGTACGACCGCGCTACCCGGGAGTAGCCGCCGCGCCCGGCGGTGTCGGCGGCGGGCCCGCCGCCGTCCTCGCCTCGCGTCCGTTGTCGGTGGCGGGCCATAGGATCGGTGACCGGCAGTGGAATCGGCAGGAACGGGACGTTGACGTGGCTACGCAGAGTACGGGTAAGGGCGCGACGGGTGGCGGCGGGGCCGGCCCCAGGGCCCGGCTGATGCTGCTCGACGGGCATTCGATGGCCTACCGGGCCTTCTACGCACTGCCCGTGGAGAACTTCAACACCTCCACCGGCCAGCCCACCAATGCGGTGTACGGGTTCGCCTCGATGCTCGCCAACACCGTGCGGGACGAGCAGCCGACCCACCTCGCGGTCGCCTTCGACCTCTCCCGGCAGACGTTCCGCTCGGCGGAGT
Organism: Kitasatospora sp. NPDC057223; assembly: GCF_042669755.1. Lineage (NCBI taxonomy): Bacteria > Bacillati > Actinomycetota > Actinomycetes > Kitasatosporales > Streptomycetaceae > Kitasatospora > Kitasatospora sp. NPDC057223. The sequence goes on from NZ_JBHUWW010000045.1 coordinate 7,363, forward strand.
TCCCCGACTACAAGGCCAACCGGGCCAAGACGCCGGACGAGTTCAAGAGCCAGATCGGCCTCATCGGCGAGTTGCTCGACGCGATGAACATCCCCCGGATGACGGTCGAGAACTTCGAGGCCGACGACATCATCGCCACCCTCGCCACCGCCGCCTCGGCCGAGGGCTTCGACGTCGACATCGTCACCGGTGACCGCGACTCGCTCCAACTGGTCAGCGACCGGGTCACCGTGCTGTACCCGACCAAGGGCGTCTCCGAGCTGACCCGCTACACCCCGGAGAAGGTCGCCGAGAAGTACGGCGTCACCCCCACCCAGTACCCGGACCTCGCGGCCCTGCGCGGCGACCCGTCGGACAACCTGCCCGGCATCCCCGGCGTCGGCGAGAAGACGGCCGCGAAGTGGGTCAACCAGTTCGGCTCCTTCGACGAACTGATCGCCCGCGCCGACGAGGTCAAGGGCAAGATCGGCGAGAAGCTCCGCGAGCACCTCGACTCGGTGAAGCGCAACCGCGTCCTCACCGAGCTGATCCGCGACGTCGAACTCCCGCTCGGCGTCGCCGACCTGGGCCGCACCGCGTTCGACCGCGAGGCCGTCGGCCAGCTGATGGAGTCGCTGGAGTTCCGCAACAGCAACTTCCGCGACCGGATCTTCGGCATCGACCCGGGCGCCGCCGAGAGCGCCGTCGAGGCCGAGGTCGCCCCCGGCATCGAGGTCGACGGCGACCTGCTCACCGAGCCCGGAGCGCTGAGCGCCTGGCTCGCCGAGCACGCGACCGGCACCGTCGCGCTGGCCGCCGTCTACGAGTGGGCGCTCGGTGCCGGCCGCGTCCAGGAGATCGCCCTCGCCGCCGGGGAGGCCGCCGCCTGGTTCGACCCCGCCCAGCTCGGCGAGGAGGACGACCGCGCCCTCACCGGCTGGCTCGCCGACCCGGCCCGCCCCAAGGCCCTGCACATCGCCAAGCAGGTGATCCGGGCCTTCGCCGAGCAGGGCTGGCAGATCGAGGGCGTCGTCGCGGACACCGCGCTCGCCGCCTACCTGGAGAAGCCCGGCCGGCGCACCTTCACCCTGGAGGTGCTCGCCGAGGAGTACCTCTCGCGCTCCCTCACCCCGGCCGCCGCCGCCGAGACCGGCCAGCTCAGCTTCGACGCGCCGGAGGAGGACAGCACCGCCGGCGCCCGCGCCCTGATGGTGCAGGCACGGACGGTCCTCGACCTCGCCGCCCAGTTCGAGCCGCGCCTGGCCGCCGCCGGCGCCACCGAGCTGCTGCGCGACATGGAGCTGCCGATCGCCGCCCTGCTCGCCCGGATGGAGCGCACCGGCATCGCCGCCGACCGCGCCTGGCTGACCGGCCTGGAGGCCCAGTTCGCCACCGAGATCCAGCGGGTCGTGGAGGAGGCGCACGCCGCCGCCGGGCACGAGTTCAACCTCGGCTCGCCCAAGCAGCTCCAGGAGATCCTCTTCGGCGAGCTGGCCCTGCCCAAGACCAAGAAGATCAAGACCGGCTTCACCACCGACGCCGACGCCCTCACCTGGCTGGCCGGCCAGACCGACAACGAGCTGCCGGTCATCCTGCTGCGCCACCGCGACCAGGCCAAGCTGCGCACCACCGTGGAGGGCCTGCTCAAGACGGTCTCCCCGCAGGGCCGGATCCACACCACCTTCAACCAGATGGTGGCCGCCACCGGCCGGCTCTCCTCGCAGGACCCGAACCTGCAGAACATCCCCGTCCGCACCGAGGAGGGCCGCGCGATCCGCCGCGCCTTCGTCGTCGGCGAGGGCTTCGAGTCGCTGCTGACGGCCGACTACTCCCAGATCGAGCTGCGCATCATGGCGCACCTCTCGGAGGACGAGGCCCTGCTGGAGGCCTTCGCCGGCGGCGAGGACCTGCACACCACCGTGGCGTCCCAGGTCTTCTCGGTCGAGCCGGGCGCGGTCGACGCCGAGATGCGGCGCAAGATCAAGGCGATGTCGTACGGTCTCGCGTACGGGCTGTCCGCGTACGGGCTCTCGCAGCAGCTCGGCATCAAGCCGGGCGAGGCGCAGGGCCTGATGGACACCTACTTCGAGCGCTTCGGCGGCGTCCGGGAGTACCTGCAGCGGGTGGTCGAGGAGGCCCGGGCGACCGGCTACACCGAGACCCTGCTCGGCCGCCGCCGCCACCTGCCCGACCTCAACAGCGACAACCGCCAGCGCCGCGAGATGGCCGAGCGGATGGCACTGAACGCCCCGATCCAGGGCTCGGCCGCCGACATCGTCAAGATCGCCATGCTGAAGGTGGACGACGAGCTGCGGGCGGCCGCCCTGACGTCCCGGATGCTGCTCCAGGTGCACGACGAAATCGTCCTGGAGCTGGCTCCCGGCGAGCGCGCGCAGGTCGAGGCGATCGTCCGCGAGCAGATGGCGGGCGCCTACCCGCTGCGGGCCCCGCTGGACGTCTCGGTCGGCGTCGGCCCGAACTGGGAGAGCGCCGCGCACTGACCGCCGCGGGGCGGCAGTCCGCCGCCCCGCCGCAGGTCGGCCGAGGCGACTGAAAGAAGTTGCAGCAAGTTTCTGAAATTCTTTGCCGTCACCATTGACCGGCCGTCCGCCGGCGCGGGAGAGTCTCCGTCATCACCCCCGTACGGAAGGCGCCACCCCATGCCCGGACATGCCCCGCCGGTCGCCGACGAGCGCACCGCCCTGCTCGCCTTCCTCGACCAGCAGCGGCAGTTGCTGCGCATACCCGCCCACGGCCTGACCGAGGAGCAGGCCCGGGCGACCCCGTCCGCCAGTGAGCTGAGCATCGCCGGCCTGATCAAGCACGCCGCGCGCTGCGAGCGGGGCTGGACGGATCTCGTCCTGCGGCGCTCCACCGCCCCGCAGCGGGCGGCCGACGAGTCCGACGCCGCCGAGTTCCTGCCCGCCCCCGGGGAGACCCTGGCCGGGCTGCTGGCCGACTACGAGCTGGCGACCGCGGAGACCGACGAGGCCGTCGCGGGCATCGCCGACCTGGGCCAGGGCGTGCCCGTCCCCCGCGGCGTACCGTGGTTCCCCGCCGACGTCGAGGAGTGGTCGGTGCGCTGGGTGCTGCTGCACCTGATCGAGGAGACCGCGCGGCACGGCGGCCACGCCGACATCATCCGCGAGAGCATCGACGGCGCCACCCTCTACCCGCTGATGGCCGCCGCCGAGCAGTGGCCCGACCCCTGGTTCGAGCCCTGGGAGCCCGCCGCCGCACCGGTGTCCTGAACTGCGCCGCCCCGGCGCAGCAGGACGGACGGACCGTCAGGGCACTGTCCCGGCGCCCTGCCGGTGATCGCCCGGCGGTCGGCGGACGCTAGGATCCCGCCCGACCCGGCGATCACCCGCGGGGCGGTCGGGGCGAAGGGCGGGACGGGCATGTCGCAGGATGCCGGGGAGCGGCGCGAGGTGGAGCCGGGGCGGGGCAGCCGGAGACGCTGGTGGGTGGCGGCCGGCGGGGGGTTCGCGGCGCTCCTGCTGGCCGGCGGATCGATGTGGGTGATGGCGGATCGGGGCACCGCTTCGTCGGGCGCGCCGGCCGTCGCCCGGCCCTCGGCGACGGCCGGTCCGGCGTCAGCTGATCCGGCGTCGGGTCCCGCCGGTTCGGCCGCCCCCTCGGGAACGCCTGCGGCGTCGCCCGTCGTAGTGCCTCCGCAGCTCCCGGTCGTGACGCCCCAGGCGGTGACGCCTCCGGCCGTGGCACCCCCGGCCGAACCGTCGGCGTCGCCCCGGTCGGCCGTGAGCCCGTCGGCGGCCGCGGTGCCGACCCACCCGGCTGCCCCGGCCCCGCGTGCGACGAAGGCGCCTGTCGCGGGCAGCACACCGGCGCGCGGCACGGCGCCGCGCACGCCGGACCTGCACGACATCCCGCCGGTCGCCTGCACCACCACCTGCAGCACCGTGCCGCAGCCCGGCGACACCTCGGACTGCCACCGAGGTCCGGACGGGCGGATCATCACCTGCGGCACGACGCAGACCGGCGTCCCCGTCCCCGCACCGGTGTCGACGGCCGCTACTTCCGCTGGTTGAGGCCGCCGGGTCGGCCCGGCCGAGGCCGGGTCCTCCGGCCACGGGTGGCGCGGGTAGCGGCCGCGCAGTTCGGCGCGGACGGATGTAGCCCTCGCGCCCGAACGACGCGAGGTCACCGGTGACGCCCGTCGACCGAGGGCGACGGATCGTCAGGATCACTACCCTGTCGGCCGGATGGGGCCGAGGCGCTCTTGCGGACCGGTCCTACGCTGGAGGCATGGCCATCGATCCATTCCTGAGACAGGGCCCCGGCTTCACGGATCTGGTTCTGCGCCCCGGGAGCGGCCCGCCGGCCGGGGCGGCGCGGATCGTGCTGACCTGGGCCGGGCGGGCGCTCGCCGGTCCGCTCGTCCTGGTCGTGCCGACCCTGCTCGTCGTCTTCTGGATGGTGCTGGCCGGGGCTCGGGCGTCGACCGTGTTCGTGGTGGTGGGGGTGATCGCCGGGGTGGAGTACCTGCTCGGCTGGCTGGCCGGGGCCGCCGGCGAGATCCGGAACCTCCTGTGGGTCGAGTTCGCGCCCGCCGGGGTGCCCGCGAAGCTGCGCTTGGTCCGGGGCGCCGGACCGGACGGCTGGCTGCCCGTCGACACCCTGCGCGAGGTGCGGCTGGCGTGCAAGGTGGTGGAGCCGTACGAGGGGGACCGCGAGCCGGCCGCCACCACACTCGGGCTGGAACTCGACCTGCGGGGCGGCCGGGAGCGGGTCGACCCGGCCCCGTTCCGGGGCGACCCGCAGCAGCTCGCCGACGCGCTGGAGGCTCTGCTCGGCCCGGCGGGGGTCCTGGTGAAGCTGAGCACCGAGCGCAGCACGCGCCGCCCGCCGCTGCCCAACTCCACCTGGACCTCGGGTGGTTCGGCCTCGGCCGGCTCGGCCGGCGGCTGACCCCGCGCGGCCCGTCGCGCTGCCCGGCCGCTACTTGCGCGCGTTGAGCCGCCGGGTCGGCTCGGCCGCGGCCGGGTCCTCCGGCCACGGGTGGCGCGGGTAGCGGCCGCGGAGCTCCGCGCGCACGGCCCGGTAGCCCTCGCGCCAGAACGACGCGAGGTCGCCGGTGACGGCGGCCGGGCGCCCGGCCGGCGAGAGCAGGTGGACCGTCAGCGGGGCGCGCCCGCCGGCCAGCGCGGGTGCGGCGGCCCAGCCGAACAACTCCTGGAGCTTCACGGCCAGTACCGGCCGGTCCCCGGTGTAGTCGACCCTGATCCGGGAGCCGGAGGGCACGGTGATCCGCTCCGGGGCCAGTTCGTCGAGGCGCCCGGCGTCACCGGTGGCCCAGGGCAGCAGGCGCTGCAGGGCCCCCGCGGTGTCGATCCGCTCCAGGCCCGAGCGGCGGCGGGCACGGGAGAGTTCGGGCTCCAGCCAGTCGTCGGCCGCGGCCAGCAGCGCCTCGTCGCCGACGTCGGGCCAGGGCGCGCCGAGCGTGCGGTGCAGGAAGGCGAGGCGTTCGCGCAGCGCGGTGGCGGCCGGCGACCAGGTGAGCAGCTCGGTCACGCCCTCGCGGGCGAGCCCGTCCAGCAGTGCGGCCCGTACCAGCGCCCGGTCGGGGGAGGAGAGCGGCGCGGCGGAGAGCTCCAGCGCGCCGAGCGACTCGACCCGGCGGGCGGCGAGTTCGCCGCGCCGCGCACCGGCGGGTATCGCCCAGCGGACTTCCTCCCGGCCGGTCAGCAGCGCCGCACCGGCCAGCCGGGCGGTGTCCTCGTCCAGTGCGGCGGCGTGCAGGATCCGCGCCGAGGGCGACCCCGCCGGCCGGTCGGCGGCCGCGACGGCGAGCCAGGGCAGGCCGGTCAGCGCGGTGCCCGGCGCGGTCTCGGCGGCGGTGCCGGAGGCCATCAGGTACGGGCTGCGGGTGCCCGGTTCGGGCTTCTCCACGCGGGCCCGGGCGATCCGTTCGGGGAAGGCCAGCGCGACCACCAGTCCGGCGGCGGGGGTGTCCGGCAGGCCGGTGCCGGGGGCGTCGTCCAGGCCCCGGCGCAGCCGCCTGACCTCCTCGCGCCAGCGGCCGGCGTAGGGGTCGTTGCCGTTCCTGACCGTGCGCCAGACGGCGCCGAGGTCGTCGCCGAGCGCGCGCGGCGGCTCCTCGGAGAGCAGCGCGACGATCTCGGCGGCCCGCCGCGAGCCGACCTGCGGGGCGCCGTCGAGCAGGGCGCGGGCGAGCCGCGGGTGCAGGCCGGTGCGGGCGATCCGGGCGCCGCGCGCGGTGGCCCGGCCGCCCTCGTCGACGGCGCCGAGGGCTTGCAGGGTCTGCCGGGCGGCGGCCATCGCGCCGGCCGGCGGCGGGTCGGGCAGGGCCAGGCCGTGTGCGTCCGGGTCGCCCCAGCAGGCGGCCTGGAGGGCGAAGGCGGTGAGGTCGGCGAGGGCGATCTCGGGGGTGGGGAAGCGGGCGGCGAGGGCGTCCTCGGCCTCGTTCCAGCAGCGGTAGACGGTGCCGGGCGCCTCGCGTCCCGCGCGGCCGGCGCGCTGGCGGGCGGCGGCGAGCGAGGCCCGGACGGTCACCAGGGCGGCGAGGCCGCGGGCGTGGTCGGTGCGCGGTTCGCGGGCGAGGCCGCAGTCCACCACGATCCGCACGCCGGGGACGGTGAGCGAGGATTCGGCGACCGAGGTGGCCAGGATGACCCGGCGGCCCTCGCCGGTGGTGAGCGCCGCGTCCTGGACGCTCTGGGGGGCGCGGCCGTGCAGTTGCAGGACGTCGGCGCCGGCCCCGCCGAGCAGTCCGGCGACCCGGGCGATCTCGCCGACGCCGGGCAGGAAGCAGAGCAGGTCGCCGCTCCGCTCGTCCAACGCCCGCCGGACGGTGGCGGCCACGTGCTCCAGCAGCAGCGGGTCGGTGCGCGTGCCCTGCGGGGGGCGTACGGCGCGCGGTGGGGGCGCCCAGACGGTCTGTACGGCGTGCGAGACGCCGTGCGCCTCGACCACCGGGGCGGGCACATCGCCTTCGCCGAGGAGCCGCGCCCAGGCGGCGGTGTCGGAGGTCGCGGAGGCGCAGACCAGGTGCAGGTCGGGCCGCAGGGTGGCCCGGACGTCGAGCAGGAAGGCGAGCGCGGTGTCCGCGTCCAGGTGCCGTTCGTGGCACTCGTCCAGCACCACCGTGTCGACGCCGGACAACTCCGGGTCGCGCTGGAGGCGTTGCAGCAGGACGCCGGTGGTGACCACCTCGACGACGGTGCCCGGCCCCGTCCGCCGCTCGCCCCGGATCGCGTACCCCACCCGGCCGCCCGGCTGCTCGCCGAGCAGCCAGGCCATCCGGCGGGCCGCCGCCCGGACGGCCAGCCGGCGCGGCTCGGCGACCAGGACCCGGCGGGCGGGCGCGGGCAGGCCGTCGGCGAGCCCGGCCAGCGCGAGCGGTACCAGGGTGGTCTTGCCGGTGCCGGGCGGCGCGGCCAGCACCGCCGCGCCGCCCGCGGCGAGCGCGCGCTGCAGGGCGGGGACGGCGGTGCGGACGGGCAGGTCCAGCCAGGCGGGGTGCAGCGGCGGATTCGTCAAGGCCGGCTCAGCCGCGCTGCGAGACGAAGATCGCGGTGCCGGGGATGTGCTGTCCGCGCAGCGGGCTCCAGCCGCCCCACTCCTGCTCCAGACCGGCCGGCCACTCGGGTTCGACCAGGTCGAGCAGCCGGAACCCGGCGGCGGTCAGCTCCCGCACCCGGTCGCCGATCGTGCGGTGGTGCTCGACGTAGGTGGCCTGCCCGTGCTCGTCCTCCTCGACGTACGGGGTGCGGTCGAAGTACGAGGCGACGGCCGTCAGCCCCTCCACCCCGGGCTCGTCGGGGAAGGCCCAGCGGATCGGGTGGGTGACCGAGAAGACCCAGCGGCCGCCGGGGCGCAGCACCCGGTGCACCTCGCGCATCAGCTGCCCGGTGTCGGCGCTGAACGGCACCGCGCCGTAGGCGGAGCAGGCCAGGTCGAAGGAGGCGTCGGCGAACGGCAGGACGGCGGCGTCGGCCTGGACGACGGGGACGACGGCGCCGCCGCGGCCCAGGTCGATCCGGCGGGAGTGCTGGAGCTGGCGGTAGGAGATGTCCAGCGCGACCGGGCGGGCCCCGCGGGCGGCCAGCCAGCGCGAGCACTGCGCCGCGCCCGCGCCGATTTCCAGGATGTCGGCGCCCTTCCAGGCGGCGGGGTCGCCGAGCAGCCGCGCGTCGCTCTCGTCGAGGCCCTCGGGGCACCAGGTGAACCGGTCGTCGCCGAGGAACTCGCCGTGTTCGTCCTGGTATTCGTCCGCGTTGCGGTCCCACCAGTGGCGGCTCGCCCGGCTGCTCTCACCGGCCTCGGCGGCGCGCCGGACGGCGTCGTTGTCGTCCTCCTCCGGCAGGGTCCCGGGGGTCGGTTCGAGCAGAGGATCAGGGGTGGTGGCCAAGGTGGTAGTGCCCGTCGCGTAGGGTGTCGTCTGCGGAAAGCGCTGCTGCCTCGAATCTGTCCCGTACAGGTCAGATCAGAAGTGGTGGCATCCGGGGAGCGGGCCCCTGCGGCTGCCGCCCTGCACACTCGGCCCGGCCGGGAGTGAAGGGGCGCGATTGCGAGGATATGGCCTGATCCACAGCGGCCTCGACCGTCTCGCCACTGTTGGCGTTGACCCTGCCTGGCTGTCCCCGTATGCTACAAGTTGCGCTGCGGGCCTGCGCGCCTCGGACGGAGCAGGTCGCGCTCGCATCTGTCGAAGACCCCACGGTCGCAAGACGGACACCTTGATTCCCGGATCCTCGGGAGTTTCCGGTGCGCCGTGTCTCTGGCTGTCCGGCTTTCGGTGGGAGCGATACGGGCCCTCCGCGTGGCATTACCTACGACTTCATGTCCGTACCGGAGCCCTTTTCCTAATGACGAGCCCCACCGACTCCTCCCTCAGCACCACTCCGCAGGTTGCGGTCAACGACATCGGCGACGCTGAGGCATTCCTCGCGGCGATCGACGAGACCATCAAGTACTTCAACGATGGCGACATCGTCGAGGGCATCATCGTGAAGGTCGACCGTGACGAGGTTCTCCTCGACATCGGTTACAAGACCGAGGGTGTCATCCCCTCCCGCGAGCTCTCGATCAAGCACGACGTTGACCCGCACGAGGTCGTCAAGGTCGGCGACGAGATCGAGGCCCTGGTTCTCCAGAAGGAGGACAAGGAGGGTCGTCTGATCCTGTCCAAGAAGCGCGCACAGTACGAGCGCGCCTGGGGCACGATCGAGAAGATCAAGGAAGAGGACGGGATCGTCACCGGTACCGTCATCGAGGTCGTCAAGGGTGGTCTCATCCTCGACATCGGCCTCCGTGGCTTCCTGCCGGCCTCGCTCGTCGAGATGCGCCGCGTCCGCGACCTCCAGCCCTACGTGGGCAAGGAGCTCGAGGCCAAGATCATCGAGCTGGACAAGAACCGCAACAACGTGGTCCTGTCCCGCCGTGCCTGGCTGGAGCAGACCCAGAGCGAGGTCCGCCAGACCTTCCTCACCACCCTGCAGAAGGGTCAGGTGCGCTCCGGCGTCGTCTCCTCCATCGTCAACTTCGGTGCCTTCGTGGACCTGGGTGGCGTGGACGGCCTCGTGCACGTCTCCGAGCTCTCCTGGAAGCACATCGACCACCCCTCCGAGGTTGTCGAGGTCGGCCAGGAGGTCACCGTCGAGGTTCTCGACGTCGACATGGACCGCGAGCGTGTCTCCCTGTCGCTGAAGGCGACCCAGGAAGACCCGTGGCAGCAGTTCGCCCGGACGCACCAGATCGGCCAGGTCGTCCCCGGCAAGGTCACCAAGCTGGTTCCGTTCGGTGCGTTCGTCCGCGTGGACGAGGGCATCGAGGGTCTGGTCCACATCTCCGAGCTGGCCGAGCGCCACGTGGAGATCCCGGAGCAGGTCGTCCAGGTCGGCGACGAGATCTTCGTCAAGGTCATCGACATCGACCTCGAGCGCCGCCGCATCAGCCTCTCGCTGAAGCAGGCCAACGAGGCCCTCGGTGGCGACGCCGCCGCGGCCGAGTTCGACCCGACCCTGTACGGCATGGCTGCCTCGTACGACGACGCGGGCAACTACATCTACCCCGAGGGCTTCGACCCCGAGGCCAACGACTGGCTCGAGGGCTTCGAGAAGCAGCGCGAGGCGTGGGAGGCCCAGTACGCCGAGGCGCAGTCGCGCTTCGAGGCGCACCAGGCCCAGGTCATCAAGAGCCGTGAGGCCGACGCCGAGGCCATCGCCGAGGGTGGCGACGCCGTCGCCGCCGCCGCCGGTGGCTCGTACTCCTCCAGCAGCGACGAGGGCTCCGGCGCTCTCGCTTCGGACGAGGCGCTTGCCGCACTGCGCGAGAAGCTGGCCGGCGGCCAGAGCTGAGCTCTCGCCCCCGCAGAGGCTCCGGTGAGCGATCACTGAGCCGAACCGGCTGACACGAAACCCCCGCCCGGGTTCCCGGGCGGGGGTTTCGTGCGTCCGACGGCCCTTGGCCTCCGATGTCCTTATGCGGTCATTATGTGAAGGGATTATGTGATAAGGGGCTCATCCTCCCCTTATGGGCCTTTCAAGTCTTAGCGCCTACCTTGGGGTGAGTTGCCCGACGGGCCCCATCCGGCCCCAGACGCAAGGCACCCCCTGCATATGCGCCGAAGCCCCGCAGTGACCACGGACGCTCCTGCACCCGACGCCCCCGCACCGCACCCTCCCCGGGTGCACGGCCGGCTCGCCGCCCTCGGGCGGTTCTGCTTCCGGCACCGGCGCTGGGTACTGGGCCTGTGGGCCGTGGTGCTGGTGGTCGGCGTACTGATCGGCGGACGGGTCTTCGAGGGCACCGTGGCGGGCGCGGCCGGCAGCTCCGAGTCCGACCGGGGCGGCGCGGTGGTCACCGCCGCCGACCCGGCCAAGGGAGCCGTCACCGCCGTCGTGGACGGCACACCGGTGGACGGCCAGGCGGTGAAGGCCGCCGTCACGGCGGCCACCGCCGAGATCGCGGGCCTGCCGGGCGTCGCCTCCGCCACCGACACCTACGGCCCCGGCGCCGGCGCCGCCCTGCGCTCCGCCGACGGCAACGCGAGCCTGGTGACCGTCCGGATGGCCGACGGCAGCACCAACGCGCAGCTCGACACCGTCACCCACCGCCTGTCCGCCATCTCGGCCGACGGCGCGCACGTCACCGTCGGCGGCGACCTCGTCCTCCAGCAGGAGGTCAAGAAGCAGACCGCGAGCGACACCCGGTTCGGCGAGATCGTCACCCTGCCGCTCACCCTGATCGTCATGGTGCTGGTCTTCGGCGGCCTGGCCGCCGCCAGCCTGCCGGTGATCGGCGCCGTCGCCTCCGTCGGTGGAGCCCTGCTCGCGATGTTCGGCTTCAGCAGGATCATGGACATCGACACCAGCGTGCTGCCGATCGCCACCGTGCTCGGCCTCGGACTGTCCATCGACTACGCCCTGCTGATGGTCAACCGCTTCCGCGAGGAACGCGGCCACGGCGCCGGCATCGCCGCCGCCGTGGAGCGCACCGCCGCCACCGCCGGACGCACCGTCGCCTTCTCCGGGCTGACCGTCGCCGTCGCGCTCGCCGGCCTCTTCGTCTTCACCAGCCCCGTGCTGGGCGCCGTCGCCGCCGCCGGGGTCAGTGTGGTGGTGATCGCCGTCGCCGCCGCGCTGACGCTCATCCCCGCCCTGCTCGGCTTCGCCGGGAGCCGGATCAAGGCCCCCTCCGCCCCGGTGCCCGACGAGGGCTTCTTCAGCCGCACGGTGCGCCGGGTGCGCCGCCGCGCGGTACCGGTCGCGCTGGCCTGCACGGCGCTGCTGGTCGCGGCCGGCGCGCCGTTCGCGCACGCCGAGATGCGCAACTCCGGCGCCGCGGTGCTGCCCGCCTCCTCGGCGGGCCGGCAGGTCGCCGAGACGGTCGACCAGCGCTTCCCGCAGGTCTCGGCCGCGCCCGTCACCGTGGTGGTCCGGGCCGGGGCGCCGGTGGCGCAGGCGTACGCCGACGACGTGGTGGCGAAGCTGCCGGGCGTCAGCGGGGTGCGGGCGGTGACCGCGGTGGGGGACGGACTCTCCACCGTCGACGTCCTGGTGGCCGGCGACCCGCAGGGTGGCGCCGCCAAGCAGGTCGTCCACGAGCTGCGCGCCGACCGGGCCGGGCTCACCACCTACGTGACCGGCGGCGCCGCGTCCGTCGTCGACTTCCAGGACGAGCTGCTGAGCCGCGGCCCGTGGGCGCTCGGCCTGGTCACCGTCGGCACGCTGATCCTGCTCTTCCTGATGACCGGCTCGGTGGTGATGCCGGTCAAGGCCCTGCTGATGAACCTGCTGTCACTGGGGGCCTCGCTCGGGGCGCTCACCCTGGTCTTCCAGGACGGCTGGTTCAGCGGGCTGCTCGGCTTCACCCCGGTCGGCGGCCTGGAGACGTTCATCCCGGTGCTGGTCTTCGCGTTCGCCTTCGGGCTCTCGATGGACTACGAGGTCTTCCTGCTGGCCCGGATCAAGGAACTGCGCGACCGGGGCCACAGCTGTACCCGGGCGGTGGAACTCGGGCTCCAGCGCAGCGGGAAGATCATCACCTCGGCGGGGCTGCTGATGGTGATCGTCTTCGCCGGCTTCGCCGCCGGGGACATGCTGATGGTCAAGCAGATGGGGATCGCCCTCGCGGTCGCGGTCGCGGTGGACGCCACCCTGGTGCGCTGCCTGCTGGTACCGGCCGCGATGACGCTCTTCGGCGAGTTCAACTGGTGGGCGCCGGCCCCGCTGCGCCGCCTGCACCGGCGGTTCGGGCTCAGCGAGCACATGGAACTGCCGCCGGTGGCAGTTTTCGGCCCGGGTGTCGTCCCGGCGCAGCGCGGCCCGGCGGACGGGGCCGTCGCCGAGCCGGACGCGCAACCGGCCGGAGTCGGCGCCGAGCGCTGACCGCCGGGCGCCCGGCCGCGGATCAGTGGCAGGCGTTGCCGAAGCCCGGTGCCAGGCCGGCGAGCGCGCCGACGCTGCTGCACACGGCGGCGGCCGGGCCGGCGCCGGCGATCAGCAGGCCGAACATGGTGGCTGCGACGAGCAGGGTGTTCCGGGCCTTGGTCACGACGGTTCCTCCTGGAGCGGTGCGGTGTGCCCGGTCCAACGCGTGGCCGCCCCGGCGGAAACCCCCTGTCACCCGTACGCCGTAGTGCCCGGCGGCGCGGGCGTCAGCCGAGGCGCGACAGCAGCTCGACGCTCCGCCGCAGGACCGACTGCTCCTCGGGGGAGAGCCGCTCGGTGATCGCCGCCGCGATCCAGGCCTCCCGGCGGGCGCGCTGGGCGTGCAGGGCGTCGGTGCCCGCGCCGGTGGCGGCGACCAGCAGCTTGCGGCCGTCGGTGGCGTGCCGCTCCTGGCGGACCAGTCCGGCCCCGGTGAGCAGGCTGACGGTGCGGGCCATCGACTGGTGCCGGACCCGCTGCCGGGCGGCGAGGTCGCTGGTGGTCTGCGGGCCCTCGCGGACCAGCAGGCCGAGCACCCCCGCCTGGTTCTGGGGCAGGGCGTCGTCCGCCCGCAGGGCGCGGACCAGGCCGCCGATCGCGGTGCGCAGGTCCGCGGCGAGCTCCAGCGGGTCGGGGGCTGCCGGTGAAGAGGTCATGGGACAAGCCTACCCGTCGGGCCTGCAGCAGAACTGTACAGTTCTGCTGTATTGTTTTCGGCATGATCCTCACCAAGCTCGGCCACGCCTGCGTCCGCCTGGAGCAGAACGGCGTGACCCTCGTCATCGACCCGGGCATGTTCACCGAGCCCGAAGCCCTCGCCGGCGTGGACGCCGTACTGATCACGCACGAGCACTTCGACCACTTCGTCGAGGCGCGGCTCCGGGCCGCCCTGGAGGCGGACCCGGCCCTGCACGTCTGGACGAACGCCTCGGTCGCCGCGCAGCTGGACGGCGTGCGGCAGCGCGTCACGGTGGTCGGCGAGGGAGACGCCTTCGAGGTCGGCTCCCTCGGCGTCACCGTGCACGGCGAGTGGCACGCGGTGATCCACCCGGACATCCCGCGGGTCGGCAACATCGGTTTCACCGTCGACGGCCGGCTGTTCCACCCGGGGGACGCGCTGACCCTGCCGCCGCACGCGGTCGACACCCTGTTGGTGCCGGCCGGCGCGCCCTGGAGCAAGGCCTCCGAGATGATCGACTACGTTCGCGCGGCCGGGCCCGGCCGGGCGGTCGCCATCCACGAGGCGGTGCTCAGCGACGTCGGCCAGCAGCTCTACGGGCGCCTGCTCGGCGAGGGCGGCCCGGGCACGGGTGCGCCGTACCGGCAGCTGGCCTCCGGCGAGCAGCTGGACCTGGGCTGACGGACCGGGCTGACGGACCGGGCCGGCGGGCAAGGGCCGGCGGGCTGACGCCGCCGACCGGGCCCGATAGCCTGGCGCCATGTTGAAGATCGGACTGACGGGCGGGATCGGCGCGGGCAAGAGCGAGGTCTCCCGCCTCCTCGCCTCGTACGGCGCGGTGCTGGTGGACTCCGACCTGATCGCCCGCGAGGTGGTCGCCCCCGGCACCGAGGGCCTCAGGGCGGTGGCCGCCGAGTTCGGCCCGCAGGTGCTGCGGGCCGACGGCTCGCTGGACCGCCCGGCACTCGGCGCGCTGGTGTTCGCCGACCCGGAGCGGCTGCGGGCCCTGAACGCGATCGTCCACCCGCTGGTCCGCGCCCGGTCCGCCGAGCTGGAGGCGGCGGCAGCACCGGACGCCGTGGTCGTGCACGACGTCCCGCTGCTCGCCGAGAACGGCCTCGGCCCGCTGTTCGACCTGGTGGTCGTGGTCGACGCCGCCGACGAGGTGCGCCTGGACCGGCTGGTCCGCCTGCGCGGCATGGCCGAGGCGGAGGCGAAGGCCAGGATGGCGGCCCAGGCCACCCGGGAGGCCAGGCTGGCGGTGGCCGACCTGGTGATCGACAACGGTGGCCCGCTGGACGCGCTGGCCCCCAGGGTCCGTCAGGTCTGGGACGAGCTCACGGCCCGCTGACGCCCCGGGGGTGCCGGGGCGCCCGGCAGGCGGTCAGCGCGGCTGGATGAGGTCCCAGCGGTTGCCGTAGAGGTCCTCGAAGACAGCGACCGTGCCGTACGGCTCGTAGCGGGGTTCCTCCAGGAAGGTGACCCCGGCGGCGGTCATCCGCCGGTGGTCGGCCTCGAAGTCGTCCGTGTGGAGGAAGAGGCCGACCCGGCCGCCGGTCTGGTCGCCGATCCTGGCCTGCAGCTCCGGCCTGGCCGGCCGGGCCAGCAGCAGGCCGGTCTCCCGGGAGCCGCGCGGGGCGACGACCACCCAGCGGCTGCCGTCCCCGCGCGGGGAGTCCTCGCGCAGTTCGAAGCCGACGGCGCCGACGTAGAAGGCGATCGCCTCGTCGTAGTCGCGGACGAGCAGTGTGGTGAGTCCGATATGTGCCATCCGGAGATCGTGCCACAGCCGTGGGGTGGGCCGGCCCGCCGGTCGCGGCAGCGGGCCGGCCCACCCGGCGGGCGGGATCAGCGCGAGTGGACGCCGATCTCGTTCAGCGAGTACCGGTTGTCGGTACCCCGTTCCAGGGCGGTGATCCGGACGTAGCGTGCGGTCACCGGGGCGAACGGGCGGTTCTCCACGCCGCCCCGGCTGGTCGTGGTGCTGTAGACCGTCCGCCAGCTGCTCGCGTCCGAGGAGACCTCGATCCGGTACGACTTCGCGTACTGGTCGGACCAGTTCAGCACCACCCGGCCGACCTGCCGGGCGCTGCCGAGGTCGAGGCTGATCCACGCGGTCGCCACCGTCTTGCTGGCCCAGCGGGTGGAGGTGTCGCCGTCCACCGCCTTGCCGGGCGGGTAGGAGACGATGATCGCGTCCTGGTAGTCCGAGGCGGTTGCCCTGGCGCCGGTGGCCAGGTTGGCCAGGTTGTCGGTGCGCCGGGCGGGGAACTCGACGACCTGCTGGTAGGTGGGCCGGTTCTGCCAGGCGATCCGCGGCGCGGTGATGCCGCCCATCGCCCGGTGCACGATCGAGTCGGCGCACACCTGGTCGCCCGCGCCGCAGTACTTGTCGGCGGGGTAGGTCAGGGCCGCGGGGGTCGCCGCGGCGGTGCCCAGCGTCGAGAGCAGCACCTGCCGGCAGGCGGCCGCCGAGCCGTTGCCGCAGTACGTCCGGTCCAGCGCTCCGGCGACCGGGCGGCCGAGGACGGCCCGCAGGTCCTTGTCGACGAAGGACCACCAGCCGTGCTGGAACGCGGAGCCCTTGTGCGCCTCGCCGGCGGCGATGCCCGAACCCGGGCCGGCCGAGCCGAGCTGGCCGCCCGACGGCGACTCGTTGACCGGTGCGACGGCGGCCAGCGCGCGGTAGAGGTCGTCGCCCAGCGTGCCCTTGAACTCGCCCTCGACCAGCAGCGGCCACCAGGCGTCCAGGATCCGGACGGCCTCGGCGTCGGCGTAGACGCCGTCGCCCTTGGCGGCCTCCCGGCGGTGCGAGCCGGAGCCCAGCCAGGCGCGGAGCTTTGCGACGGCGGCGGCCTGCGCCGGATCGGTGACCGGCGCGGAGTCGATCACCTGGAGGATCTGCGGCAGCACCTGGTCGGCCCGCAGGTCGACGTTGGCGGCGTCCTCCATCGCCTTGGTGAGGCCGGCGCGCGTCACGCCGCCGCGCTGGGTCAGGGCGGCGACCCGCTGGTCGAGCAGGTCGGCCCGGTGGACGGAGCCGTTGCCCCAGGCAGAGGCGAAGCCGGGCGCCTGCTTGTTGTTCCAGCTGACGTAGTAGTCCTGGTCGACGGACTGCGGGTGCTGCGCCGGGGGGAGGACGGCGGAGGTGTTCGCCGCGGCGTCCCAGCCCTGCCACTCGAAGCCGGGCCGGGCCAGGATCGGCTGGTCCGGGTCGGTGCCGGCGGCGCGCACCGGGTCGGTGCCGGAGTTGTAGTAGGCGGTGTGGTCGGCGTCCGCGTAGAACCAGTTGAAGGTGTAGCCGACGTTCTGCGCGGCCTGCTGGAAGGTCTGCGCGGAGGTGATCGCCGCCGGGTCGTTGAACTGCTGGAACCCGATCACCGAGTCCAGGTCGTGCCGGTAGGTGGAGCGCAGCGCCGTGAAGGCGACGGGCTTGCCGCCGACCGTGCCGGTGTGGCTGACCAGCCCGTACGCGGAGCGCAGGGTCACCAGGTCGTAGGCGCCGGCCTCGGTGGCGTCGGCGGTGGTGGGGCTCCAGGCGTTGTGCTTGGACAGGGTGTCGAACGGCGTGCACACGTCGTGCAGCAGGTAGCTCCGGGACGCGGTGGTCGGCGCCGCCCCCGAGGTCTCGCACAGCTCGACGGCGAAGGTGTCGGTGATGTCCTGGTTGGCGGAGGTGGCACTCCAGGAGTAGTCGAGCCCGCGGCCGATCTCCACGTAGAAGCTCAGCCCGGGGAAGGAGGCGCCCCGGGTGCGCAGGCCCGGCCCGTCGAGCTCCTGGACCATCAGGATCTGCGGCGCGTAGTAGCCGGTCTGCGGTCCGAAGACGGCGACCGGGTGGCCGGAGGCGGTGTGCGCGCCGGAGACCAGCAGGGCGTTGGACATGCCCTTCCTCGCCGTGATCAGGTCGCCGGGAAGGACCCCCTCGGCGGCCGTCGCGGCCGGTGCGGCGGCAGCGGTGGCCGTGGCGGCGGCGGTGGTCGCGGCCGTTCCGGTGCCGCCCTGGGCGTGCGGGTAGGCGGTGACCGACCCGCTGTCCGGGACGGCGACGCCGGCCGGCGCGGCCGGCGAGTTCGCGTACGGGTAGGACGTGCCGTCGTGCACGGTGGACACGGCCTCGGGGTCGCTCTGCGCCCGCCAGGCGGCGTACGCGCGGTCGCCGTCCGCCACGCCGTAGCGGTTCTCGAACGCCAGCTTGGCGAGCGCGTTCTCGACCTCGCCGCCGCCCCCGCCGCCGAAGATCGCGCCGATCACGGAGGAGATCGCGACCACGTCGGTCGCCGTGAAGTTCTGGATCGTCGAGCCGTGGCCGGTCAGCACGTACTCACCGGGGTAGTTCGACGCGGCGAGGTCGGCGGCGATGAAGGAGTTGACGCCGGCGACGTAGTCCTGGATGTCCTGGTACGCCTGGGCGCCCCGGCCGCCGGTGGCGCGCACCCGGTCGAGCTGCTGCTGCAGGTCGGCCTCGGTGTACGGGGCGACGCTCCACAGGCTCTGCTCCAGCGAGCGGTTGCCCGCCGCACCGCCCGCGAACGAGGAGAGCTCGCCGCGGCCGACGTGGCGCAGCACGTCGATCAGCCAGAGCCGGTCCTGCCCGGCGGCGTAGCCCGCGCCGAACTCGGTGTCCGAGCGGGTGACGCCCTTGATGTGCGGGGTGCCGGTGGCCTTGTCCCGGGTGATGGTGACGCCCTGCCGGGGGGAGAGGGTGCTCTCGACCTGGCCGGCCGCGACCCCGAACGAGGCGTCGTTGAAGTACGAGGACAGCTGGTCGTCCGTCAGGCCGGAGTAGTCGTGCAGCAGGTTGTCGTAGGCCTCGATCTGGTCGGCGGAGTGCGCGGGCCGGGTGCCGACGCTCTGGTGCAGCAGGATCCCGGCCAGGGTGGCGTGCCCGTTCTCGCCGGCGGTCAGGATGTCCTGGCACTGGCCGAGGCAGGGGTCGCCCGCTGCGGGTACCGGGCCGTTGGCACCGGCCGCCGAGGCGGGCGGCGCCGCCGTGGCCGTGAGCAGCAGGGCCGCCGCGGCGAACGCGGAGACGAGGACGGCCCGGGGCCGCGAGCGGCGTCGGGCGGACGGGGCAGGGGGCACCTGGGCCTCTTCCTGGGGCGGGGGACGCACCGGCGATCGGGGTGCACGCGAACGCTAGCTCCCGGCGGCTACGCACCGGTAGATCTCCGGCTCCCCCTGCCATGTGAACGCAACATGCCATTCATGGAATGCATATGACGGCACAGCAGTTTGCCGGATGCGGGCGAATGGCCCGGAAAATACCGCGCCCCGCCGGCCGGGTCGCGGCGGGCGGGGCGGGGTGCGGGCAGGAGGTCAGATCCGGAAGATCGAGCCGACGAACTCCGCGAGGAGGCGCTCCTTGAGCGGCCCCGGCAGCGCGTCCAGCAGGACCAGCACGGGTGCCATCCGCCCCGGCAGCCCGGCCTGGACGTCGAGTCCGGCGAAGGCCAGCACGCCGGCCACCTCCTCGGGGCCGAGGGTCGCCGGGTCCAGGCCCGCCGCCAGTTCGGCGAGCGCCGGGTCGACCGCCACCGGCGCCAGCGCCCGGGCGGCCTTCAGCGCCTCGGCGAGGTCGCCGAGCAGCGCGTCCACCTGGCCGACGGTGGCCGGCGTCAGGGTCAGGTGCAGGTTGGGCGGCAGGCCGTCGTAGGAGAGCTGGGGCTGCAGGTACCAGCCGCGTTCGCGCATCTCGTCGGCGAGGTGCAGCAGCAGGCTCAGGTCCGGGGTCCGCGCGTCGGCAGCGGCGTCGCCGTCGCCGGTGCCGCCGCCCGTACCGTCGTCGGTGACCAGGGTGAAGGCGACCAGGCCCGCCGCCGGCTCACCCAGCACCCGCACGCCGTCCACCGCCCGCAGCCCGGCGAGGAGCCGGTCGGAGGCCTCGGCGACCCGGCCGGCCAGCTCGGTGTAGCCGTCCTCGCCGACGTGCCGCAGCACCGCCCAGGCCTGGGCGAGCAGTCCGCCCGACTTGGTGCCCTGCACGGTCGGGTTGACGACCGGGTAGCCGGGCCAGCCGGCGTGCGCGAAGTACTGGTGGCGGCGCAGTTCGGCGTCGCGGTAGAGCACCACCGAGGCGCCCTTGTCCGCGTAGCCGTACTTGTGCAGGTCCACGGAGAGCGAGGTGACGCCCGGCACCGACAGGTCGAAGGCGGGTATCTCGCGGCCGGCCCGCCGCAGGTAGGGCAGGATCCAGCCGCCGATGCAGGCGTCGACGTGGCACAGCACGCCGCGTTCGGCGGCGGCCGCGGCGATCTCCGCCACCGGGTCGATCACGCCGTGCGCGTAGCTCGGCGCGGAGGCGACCACCAGGACGGTGCGGTCGGTGAGGGCGGCGGCGGTGGCGGCCGCGTCGGCCCGGTAGGTGGTGCGGTCCACCGGCACCACCACGGGCCGTACCCCGAGGTAGGCGGCGGCCTTGTGGAACGCGGCGTGGGCGGTCGAGGGCAGCACCAGCTCCGGGTCGGTGACCCCGCGGGTGGCCCGGGCGTGGTCGCGGGCCGTCTTGACCGCCAGCAGGATGCTCTCGGTGCCGCCGCTGGTGAACGTGCCCTGCGTGCCGGGGGTGCCGAGCAGCGCGGCGGCCGCCCGGACGAGGTCGTTCTCCAGCCGGGCGACACTCGGGAAGACCGTCATGTCCAGGCCGTTGACGGTGGCGTACGCGGTGTAGGCGGCCGCCGCGAGTTCGTCCAGGCCGTCGAGGCCCGCGTCGTACACGTAGGCGAAGGTGCGGCCGCCCCGGGTGGGGGCGTCGGAGCCGCGCAGGGCGCGCAGCTCCGCCAGGACGTCCCCGGCCGGGACGCCGGCCGGCAGTGCGGCGGTGGGGGTGGGGTCAGCTGACACGGGCGGTCTCGTCCTCAGGAGTAGGGATGTCGGTGGTGGTCGGGTCCTCGCGGTAGCGGCGCAGCAGCCACAGGCTGCCGGCCGCGAGGACGGCGGGAACGACGCCCATGCCGACGGTGATGGCGCTCAGGGCGGAGGCCGGCTGCGCCACCGGGTGGTCGGCGTCGGAGGCGCGGAAGCCGCTGAGCGCCAGCACGGCGGCGAACACTCCGGCGCCCAGGGCGAGGGCCAGGGTCTCGGCGGCCGTCCACAGGCCGGTGAAGGTCGCGGCGCGCTGCCGGCCCGTCCGGGCGGTGTCGGCGGCGAGGGTGTCGGCGAGCATCGTCAGCGGCAGCAACTGGAGCCCCGCGTAGGCGATCCCGACCACGGCGGCGGCCAGGTAGCCGAGGGCGGGGCCGGCCTGGGAGGTGAGCGCCATCGCCACCGCCCCGGCGAGGAACAGCAGCGAGGCGCACCACTGCGCGTAGCCGGTGCCGCGGCTGCGGGCCAGCCGGTTCCACAGCGGCATGACCAGCACCAGCGGGCCGATCATGAAGGCGAACAGCGGCGTGACGGCGCTCGCCGACCCCAGCGTGTACGTCGCGAAGTACTGCACGCCGGCGAGCATCACGCCGATCGCCAGTGCCTGCGTCGTCCACATGCCGACCAGGAAGAGGAACGCGCGGTTGCCGCGCGCGGCGGCGAGCTGGGCCCGCAGGGACGGCTCCGCCTCGCTGCGGGCGACCGTCGGCGCCCGCCGGGTGGTGTGCCAGGCGCCGAACATGCCGGCCGCGAGCAGGGCCGCGACCGCCAGCCCCATCAGCCGGTAGCTCGACGGCGTGTCGCCGTCGGCGTGCGCGATGGCCGGGGCCACCGCTCCGGACAGCAGGATCGCCACGCCGAGGAACGCCACCCGCCAGCCCAGCAGTCGGCCGCGCTCGGTGCGGTCGGCGGTCATCTCGGCCGGCATCGTGACGTAGGGCACCTGGAAGAGCGCGTAGGCGGTGGCCGCCAGCAGGAACATCACGGCGACGTAGCCGGCGGCGGCCGCGCCGCGCAGCGGCGGTGCGGCGAACACGAGCGCGAACAGCGGCGGCAGCGTGCAGGCGCCGATCAGCAGGAACGGCCGGCGGGGCCCGGCCCGCCAGGTGCTGCGGTCCGACACCGCCCCGACCAGCGGGTTGATCAGCACGTCCCAGGCCTTGGGGAGGAACACGGCGGCGCCGGCCACCGCGGCGGGGACGGCCAGCACGTTGGTCAGGTAGTAGAGCAGGATCAGCCCGGGGACGGTCCCGAAGGCGCCGGTGCACAGGGAGCCCAGGCCGTAGCCGATCCGGACCGAACGGGGCAGCGGCGGGGCGGCGCCGGCGGTGCTCATCGTGACCCGCCGGCGGCGGTGGCCGGCCGGCGGGGCCGGACCCGGGCCCGGTGCTCTGTGAACTGGTTGCCGGGCATGGGACTCCTCGACGGGGGTGGCGCGGTGGGCGCACACCGGAAAGGGACGGGAGCCGGCCCGGTACGCAGGAGCTGTCCGGGGCGGCGGGGCCACGGGAGACGGACGTCACCGGGCGCCGGGGCGGGCCAGGGTCAACAGGAGCGCGTACGGCGCGGCGCCGGGCAGCCGCCTCGCGCACCGGTGCGGTGCGCGGGGGTGTTCGGGGCTGCGGGGACGCCTGACATGCAGCAGATCATGAACGAGAACAGGCCAGACGACAAGGGCCGTCCCAGTCCTCGGTGTGCTTTCGCGTGCGGTCGCGGGCTACTCGGTGACCGGACCGCGGGGCTCCGGGCCGGTGCTCGGGTCGCGGGTGAGCAGGTAGCGGGCGCCGGGGCCGGCGGCGCCCGCGCGGTCGCCCGCGTTGTAGAGCGCGCAGCGGGAGACGGAGAGGCAGCCGCAGCCGATGCAGCCGGTCAGTTTGGCCTTCAGGCGTTCCAGCTCGGCGATCTGCTCGTCGATCCGGGTCTGCCAGGAGCGGGCGACGCCGCTCCAGTCGGCGCTGCTGGGCGCGCGGTCCTCGGGCAGCCGGTCCAGTGCGGTGCGGGCTTCGTCCAGTGACAGGCCCACCCGTTGGGCGGCCCGGACGAAGGCGACCCGGCGCAGCGTGGCGCGCGGGTAGCGGCGCTGGCCGCCGGCGGTGCGCTCGGCGTGGATCAGGCCGAGCTTCTCGTAGTAGCGCAGGGCGGAGGTGGCCAGGCCGCTGCGTTCGGCGAGCTGGCCGATGGTCAGGCGGTCGTGGCGGTGCGGTCCCATGGCGGCCACTGTAGCGCTTGACTTGAAGTCGGCTTCAAGTTGCACGATCCTCCCATGACCACCGCAGAGACACCTGCCCGGCGGTACGGCTTCGCCGACCTGCCCGCGCTGATGGGCCTGATGACCGGCGACGAGAAGCACGGCCCCGCCGCCACCTCCACCCTGGACGCCCTCTGGGTGCTCTACGACCGGGTGCTGGACGTGGGCCCCGGCACCTTCGGGCGCCAGGACCGCGACCGGTTCCTGCTCTCCAAGGGCCACGGTCCGATGGCCTACTACGCGGTGCTCGCGGCGAAGGGCTTCCTCTCCCCGGACGTGCTGCCGAGCTTCGGCGCGTACGACTCGCCGCTCGGCCACCACCCGGACCGGCTGCTCGTCCCCGGGGTGGAGATCAGCTCCGGTTCGCTCGGGCACGGCCTGCCGCTCGCCGTGGGCAGCGCGCTGGGGCTGCGGGCCCAGGGGCTGGACGGCCCGGCGGTGTGGGTGCTGCTCGGCGACGCCGAGTTCGACGAGGGCTCCAACCACGAGGCGATGGCCTTCGCCGGGGCGGCTTGCCTGGAGCGCCTGCACGCCGTGGTGATCGACAACTCCTCGGCGACGCACGGCTGGCGCGGCGGCATCGCGGCCCGCTTCGAGGCCGAGGGGTGGTCGGCGGTGACGGTCGACGGGCGTGACCACGAGGCGCTGTACGCGGCCTGCACCGCGCCGCACCCGGGGCGCCCGCACGTGGTCGTCGCCCGCGTCGAGCCCAAGTAGTACCTCTGCCGGACCCGCTGAACCACTCACCGAGGGACTCACCGATGGACACCATGCGCGACCGCTTCCTCGACATCACCGCCCGCCTGCTCGACGAGGACCCGCGCCTGGCCGTGGTGCTCGCCGACGTCAGCGCCGCCGGCTTCGCGCCGGCCGCCGCCCGGCACCCCGACCGGGTGGTCAACGTCGGCATCCGCGAACAGCTGCTGATCGGCGCGGCCGGCGGTCTGGCGCTGACCGGCATGCGCCCGATCGCCCACACCTTCGCCAGCTTCCTGATCGAGCGGCCCTTCGAGCAGGTCAAGCTGGACCTGGTCCACCAGGGCGTCGGCGCGGTGCTGGTCAGCGCCGCCGGCTCCTACGACTGGCCGGCCGGCGGCCGCACCCACATGGCGCCGGGGGACGTCGCCCTGCTGGACACGCTGCCCGACTGGACGGTCCACGTGCCCGGACACCCCGACGAGGCCGAGCGGCTGCTGCGGCACGCCGTGGCGGACGGCGACCGCAACGTCTACGTCAGGCTCTCCGCCCAGCAGAACGCGGCTGCGGTGACGGGGGAGCCGGGGCGCTTCACCACCGTCCGCAAGGGCCGCGGCGGCGTGGTGCTGGCCGTCGGGCCGATGCTCGACGCGGTGCTGGAGGCCACCGAGACGCTCGACGTCACGCTGCTCTACGCGACCACCGTCCGGCCGTTCGACGCGCCCGGCCTGCGGTCGGCGGTCGGCGGCAGCGCCGACGTGGTGATCGTCGAGCCGTACCTCGCGGGCACCTCCGACCGGGAGGCCCACGAGGCGCTCAGTGCCCTCCCGCACCGGGTGCTCGGCCTGGGCGTGCCGCGCGCCGAGCACCGCCAGTACGGTTCCGTCGCCGAGCACCTGGTCGCCTACGGGCTGGACGCCCGTTCGTTGCGCGACCGGTTCATGTCCTTCCTGTGGTGAGGGCGCGCCGCGGGCCGGGCGCGCGGTCAGCCGGTGCGCACCACGGCCGCGCTGTCGGGCCCCAGCAGCAGTGACTCCCCGTCGGGCTCGCAGCTCCCGAACACCGCGAGCGACTCGGCGTACGGCGCGCCGAGCGGCACCGGGCACGGGTCCGCGTCGCCGAGGTTGACCGCGACCCGGTACGGGCCCCGGTGCACCACCAGCCAGCGCCGCTCCTCGTCGTGGGCCACCCGCACGGCCGCGAGGTCCGGGTCGCAGAGCTCCGGATGGGTGCGCCGCAGCCGGAGCAGCAGCCGGTACCAGGCGAGCAGTGCGGCGTGCGGCTGCTGTGCCGGCTCGCCCCAGTCGAGGGTGGAGACGTGCACGGTCTGCGGGGCCTGCGGGTCGGGCACGTCCTCGGCCTGCCAGCCGTGCTCGGCGAACTCCCGGCGCCGGCCGCGGCGGACGGCCTCGGCGAGGGCCGGGTCGGTGTGGTCGGTGAAGTACTGCCAGGGGGTGCCGGCGCCCCACTCCTCGCCCATGAACAGCATCGGCGTGAACGGCGAGGTGAGCACCAGGGCGGCGCCGGCGGCGAGCCGGCCCGGGGCCAGGCTCGCGGAGAGCCGGTCACCGAGGGCCCGGTTGCCGATCTGGTCGTGGGTCTGCAGGTAGCCGAGCAGCCGGTGGCCGCGGGACGGCGGGAAGGGGCGGCCGTGGCTGCGGCCGCGGAACGAGGAGAAGCCGCCGTCGTGGAACCACCCCCGGGTCAGCACCTTGGCGAGGGTGGCGAACGGTGCGGCGGCGAAGTCGGCGTAGTAGCCCTGGGACTCGCCGGTCAGCGCGGTGTGCAGGGCGTGGTGGAAGTCGTCGCTCCACTGCGCGGCCAGGCCCTGTCCGCCGGCGTCGCGTGGCGTCGTGGTGTGCGGGTCGTTGCGGTCGGATTCGGCGACCAGGAACAGCGGGCGGTTGGTGGTGACGGCCAACCGGTCCACCTCCGTGGCGAGTTGCTCCAGGAAGTGCAGGGCCCGGTCGTCGGCCAGGGCGTGCACCGCGTCCAGCCGCAGCCCGTCGATCCGGTAGTCGCGCAGCCAGGCCAGCGCGCTGCCGATGAGGTAGGCGCGGACTTCGTCGGAGCCGGGGGCGTCCAGGTTGACGGCCGAGCCCCAGGGGGTGTGGTGGCGGTCGGTGAAGTACGGGCCGAAGGCGGGCAGGTGGTTGCCGGACGGGCCGAGGTGGTTGTGCACCACGTCCAGCACCACGCCGAGGCCCTTGCGGTGCGCGGTGTCGACAAAGCGCTTCAGTCCTTCGGGCCCGCCGTACGGCTCGTGCACGGCCCAGAGCGAGACGCCGTCGTAGCCCCAGCCGTGCCGCCCCGGGAACGGGCAGACGGGCATCAGCTCGACGAAGTCGACGCCGAGCTCCACCAGGTGGTCCAGCCGCTCGGCGGCCGCGTCGAACGTCCCGGCCGGGGTGAAGGTTCCGACGTGCAGCTCGTACAGGACGGCGCCGGGCAGCGGCCTGCCCCGCCACGAGGTGTCGGACCAGCGGAAGGCGCCGTGGTCGACGGCGCGGCTGGGCCCGTCCGGGCCGGACGGCTGGCGCGGTGAGCGCGGGTCGGGCAGCGGCGGGCCGCCGTCCAGGCGGTAGGCGTAGTCCCCGGCCGGGGCCGTGCCGTGCCACCAGCCGGGCCGCCCGGGGGCCGGCTCCAGGTGGAACCTGCTGCCCTCCACCTCCACCTCTACCAGAGCGGCCTCCGGGGCCCAGACCTCGTACCGGCTCACACGTGCTCCTCGGGGTGGGACGGCGGGCGGGTCAGCAGGGCGACGGGGTGCTGCGCCAGCAGCTCGGCCGTCCGGACGGGCCCGGCCGGGAAGGCGCGCAGGGTCAGCAGGTCCGTCCACGGCAGGTCGCCGGCCGGCAGCTCCAGGGTGCTGTCGCCCCAGCCGCCCGCCTGCGCGAGCCCGTACGGGAGCCGGGTGACGGCGGTGACGACGTCCTCGCCGCGCCGGAACGCCAGCAGGTGGCCGGCGGCCGCCCCGTGCGCGCCGAGCGGCCGGTAGCGGCCGAGCGGGCGCTCGCGCCGCAGGTGCAGGGCGGTCGCGGTGAGGTGCAGCTTCTCGCGGGCGAGGTCGGCGGGCCGGTCGGCCGGGGAGTCGGTCAGCCGGACGGCCAGCGCACCGAGGTCGACCGGCCCGCGGTTGTCCGGGTCGACCAGGGTGTACAGCGGCTCCTCGCTGCCCTGGTAGACGTCCGGCACGCCCGGCACGGTCAGGTGCAGCAGCGCCGCCGAGAGCGTGTTCACCCGGGCGTAGGGGGCGTTGGCCGCCACGAAGCCCTCGATCCGCGGCAGCAGCCCGGGATTGGCGTACACCGCGCGGGCGTAGTCGGTGAGCTGTTGCTCGTAGGCCGCGTCGGGGGCCGTCCAGGAGGTCTGGAGCTTGGCCTCGCGGGCGGCCTTGAGCAGGGCGGTGACCAGGCGCTCGGGTGTGATCGGCCAGGCGGCGACCAGGGTCTGCCAGAGCAGCCAGGCGCTGTTGCGGTCCGGGCACGGGCCGGCCGCCGCCGTCCAGGCGGCCGCCTCGTCGGCCCAGAGCTGCGGCTGCTCGGCGAGGACGGCGAGGCGGGCGCGGGCGTCGGCGCTGCGCTTGGTGTCGTGGGTGGAGAGCGCCGTCATGGTGTGCGGCCAGTGCCGCTCGACGTGCTCGCACCAGGCGTGGAAGTCGGCCGGCGGGACACCGGGCCGGGAGGGTTCGCCGCCGACCTCGTTGAGCGAGGTCAGCGCGTTGAAGCGGTAGAAGGCGGTGTCCTCGACGCCCTTCGCGGCGACGGCGGCGGCGGTCTGCGCGAAGCGGACGCAGAACTCGTCCTTCGCCGGGCTGCCGCCGAGCCGTCCGAGAGTCAGGCCGGCCACCAGGTCGAGCGCGCCGCCGCGCTGCGCCCCGGCAGGCCCGCCGTCCAGCTCCAGCGCGGCCCGCAGCTGCTCGGCCGCGGCCTCGGGGGCCGGCTCGCCGGGGCGCACGTACGGGCGGTAGACGGGGTAGCCGGTCAGTATCCGGTGCAGGGCCTCGCGCAGCTCCCACGGCGCGTGGTCCGCGAGGGCCGGCTCCTCGGCGCAGATCCGGACCGCGAGCCGGGCCAGCCGGTCCACCTCGGCGGCCAGCTCGCCGCGCTCGGCGGTGAGCTGGGCCCGCCCGCGCCGCGCCGCCGCGACCGCCGGGTGCGGATCGGCGCAGGGCTGCCCGGGGCCCGCACCGGGGGTGTCCGCGCCGTCCAGGAAGCGTTCGTACCCGGCGGTGAGCCGGCAGGCGCCCGCGTGGTCGGTGAGGACGCCGTCGATGCGGTGCAGGGCGTCGTAGCCGGTGGTGCCGGCCACCGGCCAGTCGGCGGGCAGCTCCTCCTCGCCGGTGAGGATCTTCTCGACCACGGTGTACGCGCCGCCGGTGGCGTCGGCGAGGCGCCGCAGGTATCCGCGCGGGTCGGCGAGGCCGTCGGGGTGGTCGATCCGGAACCCGTCCAGCAGGCCCTCGGCGTGCAGGCGCAGCAGGGTGCCGTGGGTGGCCTCGAACACCTCGGGCAGCTCGACCCGCACCGCGATCAGGCTGTTCACGGTGAAGAACCGGCGGTAGTTCAGCTCGGTGCGGGCCAGTTGCCACCAGGCCAGCCGGTACCACTGGCGTTCCAGCAGGTCGGGCAGGGGCAGCCGCTCGGTGCCGGGCCGCAGCGGGAAGGCGTGGTCGTGGTAGCGCAGCACGTCCCCGTCGACCGCCAGCTCGTCGAGGACGCTGCCGAGCCGGCCGCCGAGCAGCGGCAGCAGCAGCCGGCCGCGGTCCGGGGCGTCCACCGGGCCGGGGTGCGCGGCCCAGTCGATGTCGAACCAGCGCGCGTACGGCGAGTCGGGCCCGTCCCGCAGCACGTGCCAGAGCGGCTGGTTGAGCTGTTCGGGGACGGGGACGGCCATGTGGTTGGGCACCACGTCGGCGATCAGCCGCAGGCCGTGGCGGCGGGCCTCGGCGGCCAGCTCCCGCAGGGCGTTCTCGCCGCCGAGCTGTTCGCTGACCCGGCTGTGGTCCACGGTGTCGTAGCCGTGGGTGGAGCCGGCGGTGGCCTCCAGCAGCGGGGACAGGTGCAGGTGGGAGACGCCGAGCGCGGCCAGGTACGGCACGGCGGCGGCGGCGTCGTGCAGGGTGAAGGCGGGCTGGAGCTGGAGCCGGTAGCTGGCGGTGGGGGCCTGGACCGTGTGCGCCCGGCCGTCACCGGCCGGGCGTGGCTGCGCGGGCTCGGCGGGTGAGGTCATGGACCTATACCTACCCGCCGCAGCCCGCGGCTATGGCCCGATGTCGCGCGAACGGGTGAACCTGACCGTGATCAGGCTCGCTGCAGCACCATCAGTGAGCGGTCGGGCAGCCAGAGCGCGTCGCCCGCCTTGACCCGGGTGCCGGTGCCGCGTGCGGGCAGCACCGGCTGCGCCGTGTCGACCACCACGTGCCACTCCTTGCCGTGCCCGGCCGGGACGGTGAACTCCAGCGGCTCGAAGTGGGCGTTGAACAGCAGCAGGAAGGAGTCGTCGGTGATCTTCCCGCCGCGCCGGTCCGGCTCGGAGATCGCGTCGCCGTTCAGGAAGACGGTGAGCGACTTGGCGTAGCTGGCGCCCCAGTCCCGCTTGGTCATCTCCTCCCCGGCCGGGGTGAACCAGGCGATGTCGGTCAGGTCGTCGTGGGTGCCGGAGACCGGGCGGCCGTGGAAGAACCGGCGGCGCCGGAACACCGGGTGGTCCCGGCGCAGCCAGATCATGCCCTGGGTGAACTCCAGCAGCCGGGCGTCCGGTGCCGCGTCGCCCTCGGAGCCGCCGTCGGGCCAGTGCACCCAGGAGAGCTCGTTGTCCTGGCAGTAGGCGTTGTTGTTGCCGTGCTGGGTGCGGCCCAGCTCGTCGCCGTGCGAGAGCATCGGGACGCCCTGGGAGAGCATCAGGGTGGCGATGAAGTTGCGCTGCTGGCGCGCTCTCAGCTCCTCGACGGCGGGGTCGTCGCTCGGGCCCTCGGCGCCGCTGTTCCAGGAGCGGTTGAAGGACTCGCCGTCCCGGCTGTCCTCGCCGTTGGCCTCGTTGTGCTTGTCGTTGTAGGAGACCAGGTCGCGCAGGGTGAAGCCGTCGTGGCAGGTGACGAAGTTGATGGAGGCGATGGGCCGCCGGCCGTCGTCCTGGTAGAGGTCGGAGGAGCCGGTGAGCCGGGAGCCGAACTCGGCGAGCGTGGCGTTCTCGCCGCGCCACAGGTCGCGGACGGTGTCGCGGTACATGCCGTTCCACTCCGTCCACAGCGGGGGGAAGTTGCCCACCTGGTAGCCGCCCTCGCCCAGGTCCCACGGCTCGGCGATCAGCTTGGCCTGGGAGACCACCGGGTCCTGCTGGACGAGGTCGAAGAACGAGGAGAGCCGGTCGACCTCGTGGAACTGCCGGGCGAGGGTGGCGGCGAGGTCGAAGCGGAACCCGTCGACGTGCATCTCGGTGACCCAGTAGCGCAGCGAGTCCATGATCATCTGTAGGACGTGCGGGCTGCGCATCAGCAGGCTGTTGCCGGTGCCGGTGGTGTCCTCGTAGAAGCGCTGGTCCTGCGCGAGGCGGTAGTACGAGACGTTGTCCAGGCCGCGCAGCGACAGTGTCGGGCCGAGGTGGTTGCCCTCCGCCGTGTGGTTGTAGACGACGTCCAGGATCACCTCGATGCCGGCCGCGTGCAGCGCCTTGACCATCGACTTGAACTCCTGCACCTGCTGGCCGCGGTCGCCGCCGGAGGAGTACGAGGAGTGCGGGGCGAAGAAGCCGATGGTGTTGTAGCCCCAGTAGTTGGCGAGCCCGAGGTCGCGCAGCCGGTGGTCACGGACGAACTGGTGCACCGGCATCAGCTCGATCGCCGTCACCCCGAGCTTCGCCAGGTGCTCGATCACCGCCGGGTGCGCCAGGCCCGCGTAGGTGCCCCGGATCTCGTCCGGGATGCCCGGGTGGAGCTGGGTCAGCCCCTTCACGTGCGCCTCGTACAGCACCGTGCGGTGGTAGTCGGTGCGCGGCGGCCGGTCGGTGCCCCAGTCGAAGTACGGGTTGATCACCACCGAGTGCATGGTGTGCGGCGCGGAGTCCAGGTCGTTGCGGCGCTCCGGCGCGCCGAAGTGGTAGCCGTACACCGCCTCGTCCCAGTCGATGTTGCCGCTCATCGCCTTGGCGTACGGGTCGAGCAGGAGCTTGGCGCTGTTGTGGCGCTGCCCGAGCCCCGGGTTGTAGGGGCCGTGCACCCGGAACCCGTAGCGCTGGCCCGGCTGTACGCCCGGGATGTAGGCGTGCCGGACGAACGCGTCCGTCTCGCGCAGCTCGACGGCCGTCTCCGAGCCGTCCTCGCCGAACAGGCAGAGCTCGATCCGGTCGGCGCTCTCGGAGAACACCGCGAAGTTGGTGCCGGCCCCGTCGTAGGTGGCGCCAAGGGGGTACGGGTGACCTGGCCAGACCTGCATAAGTCCTCAACTTCTTTGTGTATGGCGGGAACTGACGATCTCTCCGGCCTCGGCCCGGCGCTTTCCGCCTTCTTCCCGGCCGGGCGGCCGGGCATGTGCGGCTGTCGCGTACCGTGACGCACGGCACACCTGGCATACTCCCCGACGCTCCGCCCGAGCCATGGTCCATTCGGCACTTGTTCGCCCGAACGGGTGTCCATGAGGCCCCTGAGACGGGAGAGGCGGGCACGGGGTGCGCGTCGCGGTCGGCCATCCGGCTGCGGGCTCCGCACGCCGGGCAGTACCCTTGATCGTCCGGAGTGCCCGGAATCTCCGGGGCCGGTGGGCCCCGGGCGGGGGCGGGCTCCGCCACCGCCACGGTTGAGGTGCTGTCAGCCCACGACCCATCAGTGAACGACCCATCAGTGAACGACCCGTCACTCCGCGCGGAGCGGACGGCCGAGAGGTGAGGTAGCGCATGGTGTTCCCCGCCGGCGGCCGGGGCGGCGGACCCGGCGGCACCGACCGAGGGCCCGGCCGCAGCGAGGCGCCGACGGTCGTCATGCGCCCCTCGCTGGCCGGCCGCGCCACCGTGCCCGCCCAGGGCGGCCCGGTCGAGGTCCCCGCGCTCGCCTGGTCCGGCGGCGAATGGGACGACGCCTACCAGCGGGTGCGGCTCGCCGGACGCGCCTACGTCTGGCTCAACCTGGTCGAACAGCGGCTGCGCTCCCTCGTCGACGAGGTGCTGCGCCCGGTCTACGCCCCCGCCCACGGCGAGGACTGGGTGACCGCCGCCGCCGGCCCGGCCGGCGAGGAGTGGGCCCACCGGGCCGGCGCCGTCCGCGAGGTCAGCCGCCGCAAGGGCTACCTGCTCGACCCCGCCGACGACGACCCGCTGGTCTTCCTCACCCTGCCCCAGCTGCGCGAACTCATGGTCCAGCACTGGCCCTGCTTCGAGCCCTTCCTCGCCGACCGCCGGGAGATAGAGCTCGCCCTCGACGAGCTGGAGGTCGCCCGGCACGTCGTCTCCCGCAACCGGACCCTCTCGCAGACCGTCCTCGCCCAGACCGAGCGCGCCGCCGCCCGGCTGCTCGCCCTGCTCGACGGCGGGACGGGCGGGGTGCCCGCCGACGTCGTCGAGTCCCTGGTCGCCGGCCGGTACGCGGACGTCGTCGCCGTGCACGCGGACCGGGTCCGCCTCCAGCGCGACCTGCCGGTGGAGGACCTGCTGGACGGCGCCCGGCGCCTCGACGCCGTCGGCATCGGCCTCGGCATGCTCTGCCAGAACTACACCGGCCGGCGGCTGGTGCGGCTCGCCACCGACGGCTGCCGGGTCCGGCTGCTCTTCCTCAACCCGGCCAGCAGCGCGGTGCGCCGCCGCGAGCGCGAGCTGGGGCTCGGGCGCGGCGAGCTGGCCCGGTCGATCGAGATGAACATCATGCACGTCCGGCGCGTCCGGGCCCGGCTGCGCGACCCGGGGGGCTTCGAGATCCGGGTCTTCGACGAGACGCCGCGCTTCACCGCCTACCTGGTCGAGGGCCCCCGCCAGTCCGCCCAGGCCGGCGGCCGGCGGCAGTCCACCGACCTCGGGGTGATCCAGCCGTACCTGCGCAAGGCGCGCGGCATGGAGTCCCCCGCGCTGGTGCTGCGGGGCGGCGCCGGGCAGCAGCCGGGGGCCACCGAGCCGGGGCTGCTGGAGGTCTACCGCGAGGAGTTCGAGGGCATCTGGGGGGACTCCCGGCCGGTCTCCTGAGCCGGTCTCCTGAGCCGGTCTCCCGAGCCGGTGCCCTGCCCCTGGCGGCTGTCCCGGCGGCCCCGGGATGGGCCGGACGGATGGCAACCGGCCGGTATTCGGCCGATGGGCGGTCAGCCGTCCGCCCCTGTGCGGCGCGCTGCCGGGCGGGCGTTGCTAGCGTCGGAGCCATGATCAACCGGGCCGGCGGCCTGCCGTCCGCCTGCCCTCACGCCCGCCGTCTGCCCTCACACCGGCTTCCCGCCTGCCCTCACGCCCGCTTGTCCGCCCTCACGCCCGCTGCCGCCGCCGGCCGCGCGCCCGGCGCCGCCGTCTGCGCCGCGCGCACCCCCTGAGCGCGAGCCCCCGCACACCCGTCCGCGCGCGCTCGCACGTCCACGCCCGCCGCCGCTCCGCTCCAGACCCGGAAGGTTGACCGATGACCAGCCAGCCCGCAGCCCACGGTCCCCGCCCCGTCCCTTCCGCCGCCCACGCGACGGGCACCTGCCCGGCCACCGGCGGCGCCTCGCGCAGGAGCTTCGTCAAGGCCGCCCTCGGCGCCGGCACGACCGGCGCCGCGCTCACCCTCGGCGCCGGCCCCGCCACCGCTGTGCCGCCCCGGGCCGAACCCCGGTCGGCGGCCGGATTCGTCCCCTTCCACGGCGTCCACCAGGCCGGCATCACCACCCCCGTACCGGCCTTCGCCTCCTTCGTCTCCTTCGGCGTCACCGCCCCCGACCGGGCCGCCCTCGAAGCCCTCTTCCGGACCTTGACCGCCCGGATCCGCTTCCTCACCGCCGGCGGCACCCCGCCGGATCTCGGCCCTGCCGCCCCGCCCTCCGACAGCGGCATCCTCGGGCCCGCCCTGCCCACCGACGACCTCACCGTGACCGTCGGCGTCGGCGCCTCGCTGTTCGACGACCGGTACGGGCTGGCCGGCGCGAAGCCCGTCCGGCTGGCCCCGCTGAAGGCCTTCCCGAACGACAGCCTGCGCGACGCCGAGATCCACGGCGACCTCTCGCTGCAGATCTGCGCCGAGAGCCGGGACACCGTCCTGCACGCCCTGCGCGACCTCGTCCGCCACACCCGCGGCGCGATGCGGGCCCGCTGGCAGGTCGACGGCTTCCTGAACCGCCCCCGGCCCAGCGGCTCCCAGCGCAACCTGCTCGGCTTCAAGGACGGCATCGTCAACCCCGACACCGCCTCCACTCGCCTGATGGACCGGCTGGTCTGGGTCGTCGACGGCGCCGGCGAGCCCGGCTGGGCCACCGGCGGCAGCTACCAGGTGATCCGGGTCATCCGCACCCTCACCGACGCCTGGGACGGCACCCTGCTCGGCGAGCAGGAGCGGATCATCGGCCGGAACAAGGCCACCGGCGCCCCGCTCGGCAAGTCCGCCGAGGGCGACGACCCCGGCTACCACCGGGACCCGCAGGGCGCCGTCATCGCCCTCGACTCGCACATGCGGCTCGCCAACCCGCGCACCGAACAGAGCGCCGACAGCCGCATCCTGCGGCGCGGCTTCAACTACGACCGCGGCCTCGACCAGGCCGGCGACCTCGACACGGGGCTCGTCTTCTGCTGCTACCAGCAGGACGTGAACCGCCAGTTCGAGGCCGTCCAGACCCGGCTCGTCGACGAGCCGCTGGCGCGCTTCCTGCGGCCCACCGGCGGGGGCTACTTCTTCGCGCTGCCAGGCGTCCGGGACTCCTCCGACTGGCTCGCCAGGGGCCTGTTCGCCGCGGTCTGAGACCGCCGGCCCGGGGCCGGGCGGCCGGGTTGTCGGTGGTCCGGGCGATGATAGGGGACGTCAGCGCGGCCGGACGGAAGGACACACCCCTATGAGCTGGTGGCAGGAGCCACTGGTCGGCTTCGATCTGGAGACCACGGGCACCGACCCGGCCGAGTCCCGGATCGTCACGGCCGCCCTCGTGGACACGGTCGGGAGCAGCCGGCAGGGCGCCGCCAACTGGCTGCTCGACCCCGGCGTCCCGATCCCCGCCGACGCCGAGGCCATCCACGGCATCGGCGACGACCTGGCCCGGAGCAAGGGCCGCCCGGCCAAGGAGGGCGTCGAGGAGATAGCCGCCGCGCTGTGCGCGCGCCTGCTGGCCGGCCGTCCCGTGGTCGCCTTCAACGCCCCCTTCGACCTCTCCCTGCTGGACGCCGAGTTGCGCAGGTACGGCCTGCCCGGCCTGGCCGAGCGGCTCGGCGGCCCGGTCGTCCCGGTGCTGGACGCCCTGGTCATCGACCGGGCGGTGGACAAGTACCGCAAGGGCTCGCGGACGCTCCAGCGCGTCTGCGAGGTGTACGGCGTCGAACTGACGGACGCGCACGAGGCCGGCAGCGACGCGCTGGCCGCCGTCCGGGTCGCGGTGGCGCTCGGTGAGCGCTACCCCGAGCAGGTGGGGGACGTCGCGCTCGCCGAGCTGCACCGCCGTCAGGTCGGCTGGTACCGGGACTGGGCCGAGGGCCTGGAGGCCTGGCTGCGCAAGGGCAAGGACCCGCAGGCGGTGATCGACCCGCGCTGGCCGCTGCGCTGACCGCCCCGGTCGGAGCGGTCCGGCTTCGGAGCGCCTCGGGAGCGGACCGCCTTGGGAGTGGGCCGGCTCGGGAGCAGGCCGGAGCCGGTCAGACGGCGGGGAAGTCGAAGCCGTAGCCCTGGGACACCAGCCACGGGAGCAGCTGGCGCAGGGCCGCGACGGTCTGGCTGCGGTCGCCGCCGCCGTCGTGCAGGAGGATCACGCCCCCGGGCCGCAGCTCCCGCTGGACGGTCGCCATGATCGCCGGCACACCGGGCTTCGCCCAGTCCCGGGTGTCCACCGACCAGCCGAGCGGGCGCATCCCGAACGAGGCGGCGACCTGCTGGTTCGAGGCGGTGAACCCGCCGCCGGGCGCCCGGAACCACGCGACCTTCGCTCCCGGCCCGCCGGCCCGGACGATCATGTCCCTGGCCGTGGAGATCTCGTACACCTGGCGGTCGTGCGAGAGCGCGGCGAACGGCTGCGGGTGGTGCACGCTGTGATCGCAGAGCCGGTGTCCCGCCGCGAGGATCCGCTTCACCGTCGCCGGGTTCGCCGCAGCCTGCGGGCCGATCTGGCAGAACGTCGCCTGCACGCCGTACTGCGCCAGCAGGTCGAGCACCTGCCCGGTGGCCGGCCCCGGACCGTCGTCGAAGGTGAGTGCCACCGTCCGGCCGCCCCGGGCCGTGGACGACACGACGGACGTCGGGACGCCGCTCGCGGGCGGCGGCGGTGGTGGGTTCGGCGCGGGCGTGCCGGTCGGTGGCGTGCCGGTCGCGGTAGTCCTGGCCGGGGTCGCACCGGTCGGTGGAGTGCCCGACGGCGGCCTGCTCGGGGCGGCGGTCGGCGGAGCCTGGGGCGCGCTCGGCTTCGGCGTGGCCGGTGCCCCGGAGGCCACCGGGGAGGACGCTGCGGGCGCGGACCCGGAAGGCGTGACGGGAAGGGTGGGGACGGCGGGGGAGGCGGGAGCCGTCGGCTCAGGACTCGCCGACGCGCTCGGCCCCGGCTGCGGCTGGAGCGCCCCCTGCGCCGTGCCGCACCCGGCGAGCACCGCCGAGGCGAGCATCGCGGCGCAGCCGGCCGCGAGGCCGCGCCGCACGGCACGCCTCGACCGGGCGTGGTCCGGGCGGGCAGCTGCCGACCGGGACCGGTACGGCTGGGAGGGGTGCTCGGGCATGGCAGCGGCTCCTGGTGTCGTACCGATCGCCTTCGACCGGGCGGACTGTCAGACGAGACGCTTGTTCATATCATCGTGGTTCCAGGGATATCAGCCCCCGGACCGGATCAGAACGGGTACCAGCGCACCTCCGCCGCCCCGTCCCGCAGCGAGTCCACCCGGCGGCGGAACTCCGCCAGCGCTGCCGGGTTGCCCGGCACCTGCTGGGCGACCCAGGACGCGCTCGCCGTCTCCCGCGCACCGCGCAGCACCGCGAACCCCGGCCAGTCACGGACGTCCCACCCGTAGGCCGTCGTGAACGCGAGATACTCCCGAGCCGGCACGCCGTACCGGTCGTGGCTCAACGCGAGCACCACCAGATCGTGTTCGCGCAGGTCCTGCGAGACGGTCTCCAGATCCAGCAGGACCGGCCCGTCCGGGCCCACCCGAACGTTCCGCGGCAGCGCGTCGCCGTGGATGACGCCCGGCACGAGATGCGGCGTCAGATCCGCCACGGCGGCGGTGAAGGCGTCCCGCCGGTCGCGCAGGAACGCCGTGTCCGCCGGATCCACGTGCCCCTCGGCGGCGGCCAGCCAGCGCCCGACCGGCGCGAGCAGGTCGCGCCGCCCGAGCTCGAAGGGCGGCAGCGGCAAGGCGTGCAGCGCCCGCAGCAGCGGGGCCAGGTCGGCGGGCTCCGCGGGCCGCACGGCGGGCGCCAGCCGGTGCCAGAAGGTGACGGGGTGCCCGTCCGCCGACAACGGCTCCGGCAGGTACGGGCGGACCACCGGCACGCCCTGCCCGTCCAGCCAGCGCGCCGTGCCCAGCTCGCGCCCGGCCCGCTCGTACAGCTCGGAGCCGCGTCCCACCTTCGCGACGACCGCCGGATCCCCGAGGTCGAACACGGCGTTCTCGGCGAGCGCCACCAGCCGCGCTCCCACCGGGTCGGGCAGACCCGCCGCCGTGCACGCCGCCGCGAGCAGCGCCCGCGCGCGGCCCTCGTCGAAGGGGATCATCAGCTGCTCCGTCCTGCGGGGAATGTCGCGATCATCCTTACCCGACCCGCCCGGCGCCGTGCCACCGCCCCGCTGCCCGCCTCCTCGCACGGCCCTCGTCAGGCGGCGAACGGGCTGCTGCTCCGGGCCTCGCGCAGCACCGAGCCCCACCAGTCCAACTGGTCCAGCAGCACCTTCGCCGCGCCCTGCGGGCCCTCGGGCTCCAGCAGGGCGCCGTCCGTCCCGAACAGCTGGTGGTAGCGCGGGAAGGACACGTAGTCGCGGACGGTGTGCGCATGCAACTCGCAGAACACCTGGCGAAGTTGCTCCACCGCCAGCAGGCCGCCGCTCGCCCCGCTGTAGCCGACGAAGCCGACCGGCCTGGCCTGCCACTCCGTGTAGTGCCAGTCGATGGCGGCCTTCAGCGAGGCCGGGAAACTGCGGTTGTAGTCCGGTGTCACCACGACGAACGCGTCGGCCGCCGCGAGCCGCCGGGTCAGCGGCGCCATGGCGGCCGGCCGGGGCAGCGAGGGCTGGAGCGCGGGCGACACCGAAGGCAGTTCGAGCGGCAGCGGCGTGTCCGCCAGATCGACCACGTCGACGGTGAACCGGCCGTGCAGCGCGGCCCGCCCGGCGAACCAGTCGGCGACCACCGGGCCGAACCGGCCCTCCCGGACACTGCCGACGATCACTGCGAGGTTGAGGGGACTGCTGGGCATGGCGGTGCTCCTTCTGTCTCTCCGCGCCGTTCGGCACGGCCGGTTCCCAAGCTGCCCGCCCGGGGCGGAGCGAGGAAGGCCGGGCCGGGACAGGTAGTGACAGGGCCACGATCCGGGCCGCCCCCTGCTGTTACGTTCGCCCGGTGAGCGACAACGAGCTGGGTATGTTCCTGCGCATCCGCCGCGAAGCCGTCACCCCCGCCGACGTCGGGCTGCCCGCCGGCCCCCGCCGCCGGACGCCGGGCCTGCGGCGCTCCGAACTCGCCACCCTCGCCGGGGTCAGCGTCGAGTACCTGGCCCGGCTGGAACAGGGCCGCGACCGCCGGCCGTCCCCTCAGGTCCTCGCCGCGCTGGCCGACACGCTGGGCCTGGTCCCCGCCGAACGCGTCCACCTGCACCGCCTGGCCAAGGGCGCCGAGGGCGGATTCACCTGCCGGGGCGACACGCTGCCCGCCCGCACGGTGCGCCCCGCCGTCCGGGCCCTGCTCGACCGGCTGGAGCCCGCACCCGCCGTGCTGCTCAACCGGCTGAGCGAACTCCTCGCCTGGACGGAGGGCTACGAGCGCCTCGCCCGGCCCGTCGGCCTGCTCGACGGCGCCCCGCCCAACCTCGCCCGCTTCGTCCTCACCGACCGCCGCGCCCGCACCGCCTACCCCGACTGGGAGCACGTCGCGGACGAGCAGGTCGCCGCCCTCAAGCAGGGCCCCTACCGCGCCGACCGCCACATCGCGGCCCTCGCCGACGAACTGACCGTCACCGCCGGCCCCGCCTTCGCCACCCGCGCCGCCACCGTCCCCGGCCTGCCCAGGCCGACCGGCACCACCCGCCTGCGCCACCCCGAGGAGGGCGAACTGCGCCTCACCTACGAGACCCTCGACCTGCTCGCCGACGACGACCAGCGCATCATCGTCCACCTCCCCGCCGACCCGGCCACCGCCGCCGCCCTCGACCGCCTCACCGGCCGCCGCCCCGGCGCCCTGCGGGCGGTCCCCGGCTGACCACGGGACTGTCGGTGGCGTCCGCTTCGATGACCCCATGACTGTTCATGATCTGGCCCGCGCCCTGCCCGCCGTTCCCGAGCTGCGGGAACACTGCCGCGCGCTCGCGATGCTCGACGCGATCCTCAGCCCCGAGTGGGAGTCCCGCTACTACTCCTTCAACAGCGCTTGGGCCGCGGACGAGGAGCTGGCCGCGATGCGCAACGGCTCGGGCGACGAGTACTCGATCGTCTTCTCCCCGGCCGGTGCCTACCTCCGCGGTTTCGACCACGAGTGCCCGATGAGCCCGTACGGCAACGACGGTGCACCTTGGCCCGGAGTCCTCGACGATGTCCCTCCGGCCTTCCGCCCCTACGTCGAAGAGCCCGCCTTCTCCGACGAGGACGACATCCCCGCGGTCACCGCCTGCCTCTGGCGAGCCCCCGGGGACGACCGGTGGCAGCACGGCTCGATCGAGTTCCCCGCCGGTGAGCCGGACCCGGACGGCGCCTCCCGTCTCTTCGAGCTGCTGGCCGACCGCTCGCCCGAGGCCTTCCAGCGGCACGCCGAGGACTACTACGAGACCACCGTCGACCTGACGGCGATCCGCGAGCTCTACGCCTTGCGCCCGCTGACCCAGCAGCTCGTCACCGCCCTCAACCCGGACCTCACCCTCGCCGACCTGGCCGAGGA
The DNA here is from genome assembly GCF_042669755.1 of Kitasatospora sp. NPDC057223. Lineage (NCBI taxonomy): Bacteria > Bacillati > Actinomycetota > Actinomycetes > Kitasatosporales > Streptomycetaceae > Kitasatospora > Kitasatospora sp. NPDC057223. The sequence goes on from NZ_JBHUWW010000045.1 coordinate 46,949, forward strand.
CCTCGCCGAGACCGGGTATCCGCAGGCGTGAGGGGGAGGTGGTCCGACGATCTCCACGTGTCGAGGGACGCGCATGCGGCCGGTCCCGGACGAAGAGCAGGTGACGGTGGCGGGGCGCACAGCCGGACAGGCAGGCACAAGCCGGTAGGCAGCGGACGACCACCGGAGGACCGGAGCGGTCAGGAGAGCAGTACGTGAGCACAGCGTGTGCCGAACCCGGCGACCACAGCCAGGACTCCGACCCGGAGCAGGCCCCGAGGTATGCCGTCCAGCACGTCGTCGCTCCTCGCAGTGCGGTGCGCCTGCCGGAGCAGTTCGAGCCGGCCCTCGGCACCGGCGCGTTCTGACCCGGGCGGAGCGTCGGAACGGACCACCCGCCGGGCGCGGGCGCCTCGGCTAGCGTGATGCCGTGACGGACATGACGAACGCGCAGGGGAAGCCGCCGGCCGGAGACCTCGACGTGCGGTGGCACGCCGGGTGGCCGTCGGCCAAGCACGATCCGGCGCCGGAGATCCAGGTGCACGCGTACGACGCGGACACGGTGATCCTGCGGCAGAACAAGTCGGTGCACTACGAGGCGCCGTTCCTGTTCCTGCTCTTCGGGGCGGAGCGGGCGCTGCTGCTGGACACCGGGGCGACCGAGGAGGAGCGGTACTTCCCGTTGCGGCGCACCGTGGACGGGCTGGTCGCACAGTGGCTGGGGCGCAACCCCGGGGCGGCCGGCGGGTACGGGCTGCTGGTCGCGCACACGCACGGGCACGGTGACCACGTCGCGGGGGACGGGCAGTTCGCCGGGCGGGCGGACACCGAGGTGGTCGGGCACGGGGTGGCGGAGGTCGTCGAGGCGTTCGGGCTGGCGGGGTGGCCCGAGCGGCCGGGGCGGCTGGACCTCGGCGGCCGGGTGCTCGACCTGGTCCCGGGGCCCGGGCACCAGTCGGCGGGCCTGGTGTTCCACGACCGCCGGACGGGGCTGCTGTTCACCGGGGACTCCTTCTACCCGGGCCGGATCTACGTCCAGGACCCGGCGGTGTTCGCCGCCACCGTCGACCGGCTGCTGGCGTTCTGTGCGGCCAACCCGGTGACGCACCTCCTGGGCTGCCACATCGAGATGTCGACGACACCGGGCGAGGACTACCCGCGCGGGACGACGTACCAGCCGGACGAGCCGCCGTTGCAGCTGGCCGTCGAGCGGCTCCGGGCCCTGCGCGAGGTGCTGGCCGAGGCCGGCGGCCGCCCGGGTGTGTACGGGAGTGACGACTTCGTCGTCCACATCGACGGCTGAAGGCCGGGCCCCGCAGTGTGCGGGGCCCGGCCGGTGCACGGGTGCGGGTCAGACGCCGACCCGGTGGCGCGGGGCGCCCTCGAGGTCGGCCAGCGGGGCGCCGGCGGGCGGGAAGGCCTCGCTGTGCGAGAAGTCCGGGAGCCAGCCGAGCCAGCGCGGCAGGTACCAGTTGCGCTCGCCGAGCAGGCTCATCACGGCGGGCAGCAGCACCCCGCGGATGACCGTCGCGTCGATCAGCACGGCCACGGCGAGGCCGACGCCCATCTGCTTCATCGACTGCATGGACAGCGTGCCGAAGACCGAGAACACTGCGACCATGATCACCGCCGCGCTCGTGACCACCCCGGCGGTGGAGCGGATGCCCTCCGCGATGGCCGCCTGGGTGGAGAGCCCGCGGTCGTGGCCCTCCTTGATCCGGGAGACCACGAACACGTGGTAGTCCATCGAGAGCCCGAACAGGATCACGAAGAGGAACAGCGGCACCCAGCTCTCGACCGCGCCGACCCCGGCGGTGCCGAGCAGCGAGGCGCCGACGCCGTGCTGGAAGACCAGCGTGAGCACCCCGTAGGCGGCGCCCACCGAGAGCAGGTTGAGCACGACGGCGGTCACGGCGACGCCCAGCGAGCGGAAGGAGGTGAGCATCAGCAGGAAGGCGAAGGCGACCACGAACCCGAAGACCGGCAGCATGCTGCCCGTCATCTGCTCGTTGAAGTCGTACGAGCCGGCGGTGGAGCCGGTGACCGGCGCCTCGGTGCCGGGCACCTTGAGCAGGGTGGCCGGGACGATGTCCTCGCGCAGGCTCTTCAGGGCGTCGTTGCTGGCCTTGTCGTTGCCGGTGCCGATCAGCGGGATGTCGATGGTCGCGATGTTCTGTGCCGGGTGCGTGGTGACCTCGATCGGGCCGTGCATCCGGCCGCCGGCCAGCGCCCGGGCCTTGAGGTCGGCGATCGCGGCGGTCATCGCGGGGGAGCCGATGTCGGAGGCCTTGACCACGACGGTGGCGGGGGAGGGGCTGCCGGGGAAGGCGGCCTCGATCCGGGCGGAGGTGGCGACCAGGGCGTTGCCCTTCGGCAGCAGCTGCTGGAACGTCAGGTTCGCGGTGTGCATGGTGAGCAGCGGGGCGGCGATCCCGAGCAGCAGGCCGCCGGCCAGCACGGTGGCGGCCAGCGGCCGGCGCAGCACGGGGGTGAGGACGGCGTTCCAGATCCGGCCGCCGTCGGTGGCGGCGGCGGGGCGGCGCAGCCGGTGCAGGAGCGGCACGCGGCCCTTGTCGACCTTGTCGCCGAGCATGGAGAGCAGGGCAGGCAGCACGGTGAGCGAGCCGAGGACGGCGGTGATCACCACGATGATGGTGGCGTACGACATGGCCTGGAAGTCGGCGATGCCGGTGAGGAACATGCCGGCCATCGCGACCACCACGGTGACGCCGGAGACCAGGACGGCCCGGCCGCTGGTCGCGGCGGCGATCTTCAGGGCGGTCTCGGCGTCCCGGCCGGCGGCCCGCTCCTCGCGTTCGCGGCGCAGGTAGAAGAGGCAGTAGTCGACGCCGACGGCGAGGCCGACCAGCAGCATCACCGAGCCGGCGTCGTCGCTGGTGTGCAGCAGGCCACTGCTGAGGGCGACCAGGCCGCCGGCCGCGATGAAGGCGGTCAGGGCGAGGAGTACCGGCAGGACGGCGGCGACCAGGGCGCCGAAGGCGACCAGCAGGATGCCGAGGGCGAGCGGGACGGCCGTCCACTCGGCGCGTTGGAAGTCGTTGGCGAACTGGTCCTCGAACCACTTGCCGGAGCTGGCCTCGCCGAGCTCCTCGACGATCAGCTCACGGTGCGCGGCCTGCACGCCGGCCACCGCGTCGAGCACGGCGGGGACGTTCTTGACCGCCTCCTCGCGGTCGCCGTTGACGGTGAACTGCAGCAGGGCGGAGTGCCGGTCGGCGGAGATCGCCTGGGTGTCGTACGGGGAGCGCAGGTCGGCCGTCCGGCCGGTGCCGGTGACGGCGGCGGCCACCTGGTCGACGACGCTGCGGAAAGCGGCGTCGTCGGCGGTGCCGGTGGCGCTCTGGATCAGGACGCTCTCGCCGGCCGGCGCCTCGATGCCGGCGTCGTCCAGGATCCTGGCTGCGCGGGCGACCTGGCCGGGCATCGACTCGGCGTCGGTGACCTTGGTGCTGCCGTGGGCGCCGCCCAGGTAGGCGGCGAGGACGACGAAGAGGAGCCAGCCGAAGACCGCGGACTTGCGGTGCCGGGCGCTCCAGGCGCCCATGGCGGCGGCGAGGCCGGATCTGGCCGGCCGTGAAGGTGACTGCACGGGAGTTCCCCCCGGAAGTGCGGCGGTGCGGGCCGCCGGATGCTGGTCCGCCGGGTGGTCCGGCGTCACAACTGACACTAGGAAAGCCGGAGTTCTGCCGGTATCCGGCTGGCGGGGGAGTTGCCCCGGGGGTCTGCCTCGGGGCCGGGGTGGGGTTTTCCCTACCAGGGGCCCCTGATGTCCCCCGGGGTCTCATCCCTGGGGACAGGGTGGAAATCCACCCTGAGAGGGAGGGGTCTCCACCCGGAGCACGAGGTCAGCGGGGTTCGGGCCGGGAGAGGATGGTGCGGGGCGGCCGGGCCGGCGCCCCTGAGGGGTGGATCGGGCGGGGGCTGCTTGCCGGGCGGCAAGCAAGTGCTCGTAGGATGATGCCTCAGTCACTTACCTGCCGACCGGCTAAGGAACGCCCCCGAGGCGCTCCGGCCGGTCTTCCGCCGTCGCCCGGCGTTCCGTCCTTCAGGGCTGCGGTGAACCATGCCCAGGAGGCACAACGAGCATGTTCCACCGAATCGGACAATTCGTGGTCAGCCGCGCGTGGTGGGTGATCGCGGCCTGGGTGGTCGCGGCCATCGCGATCATCGGCACGGCACCGACGCTGACGGCGCAGACCGACGAGGCCGCCTTCCTCCCCAAGCACTACGAGTCCATCCAGGCGACCGTGCTGCAGGAGAAGGCCTTCCCGTCCAGTTTCACCCCCGGCGCGCTCGCCCTCTTCGAGCGGACCGACGGCGGCAAGCTGGACGACGCCGACCAGGCCACCATGAACAAGGTGGTCCAGGGCCTCACCGACAAGAAGATCCCGCTCGTCGAGACCGTCCTGCCGGTCGGCCCCGACTCGGTGTCCAAGGACGGCAAGTACGCGCTGTCGATGGTCGGCATCGACAAGACGAAGATGCAGTCCGAGGAGTACGGCGACGCCGCCAAGGCGATCCGCGAGGAGGGCGCCAAGCTGGTCGACGGCACTCCGCTGAAGTTCCAGCTCGGCGGTCAGGCCGCGATGAACCTGGACCAGAAGGACTCCTCGGCCCTCGCCAACGCCCTGATCGGCGGCGGCACCGTCGTGATCATCCTGCTCACGCTGTGGCTCCTCTTCCGCAGCCCGATCATCGCGCTGCTGCCGATCCTGTCGATCTTCGTCTACTCGATGGTCGCCAACGGCCTGATCGCGGACGCGAGCAAGGTCTTCGGGCTCAAGTCCGACGCCTCCATGTCGGCGATCCTGATCGTGGTCCTGTTCGGTGTCGGCACCGACTACTTCCTCTTCCTGATGTTCCGCTACCGCGAACGACTGCGGGCCGGTGACGACCGCCACGACGCCGTGGTCAACGCGGTCGGCCGGGTCGGTGAGGCGATCGCCTCCGCCGCCGGGGCCGTCGTGGTGGCCTTCGCGGTGCTGGTGCTCTCCAGCCTCGGGATGTTCAAGGCACTCGGGCCGTCGCTGGCCATCGCGGTCGCCGTCACGGCGCTGGCCTCGATCACCCTGGTACCCGCCGTGCTCGCGGTCATCCCGGAGCGGGTGCTCTTCCGTCGGATCGTCGAGTGGCTGCGCTGGATCGGACGCCACGTGATGTGGCTGCCGCGTGCGCGCCGGCTCGCCCCCGCGGCCCCCGCCGTCCCCGAGGGGAACCCGAGCCGGTTCCTGGCCGTCCTGCGGACGCGTCCGGCCGGTGGGTTCCCGGCGCACTGGCTGCGGGAGTCGGGCAACGCCCGCTTCGCCGCGATGGGCAGCGCGGTCAGCCGCCGCCCGGGCGTCGCCGCCCTGGCCTCCGGTGTGATCATGCTCGCGCTGGCGCTCTCCGTGGTCGGCTACCAGGGCACCTTCGACCTGGCCGGCAGCTCCATGCCGAAGAGCAAGGAGTCGATGGTCGTCCAGGACAAGATGATGACGGCGTTCTCGGCCGGCGCCGCCGACCCGAGCCACGTCTACCTCACCACCACCCAGGACGGCGTCAAGCTCGACACGGCCGCCCTGGACGCCTACGCGGCCAAGCTGGGCACGGTGGACGGCGTCGCCTCGGCCTCGCTGCCGAAGAACGGCCTCAGCGCGGACGGCACCACCGCCAACTTCACGGTGCTGCTCGACGACACCCCGGCCAGCAACGAGGCGATCAGCACCATCAGCGGTCTGCGCGACACGGCCCACGCCGCGGCGCCGGCCGGCACCAAGGCCTACGTCGGCGGCATCACGTCCGTCTACAAGGACATCAACACGGCGATGAACCACGACTACTCGCTGGTCTTCCCGATCGCCGCGCTGCTGATCATGGTGATCCTCGGCCTGCTGCTGCGCAGCGTCGTCGCGCCGTGGTACCTGATGGCCTCGGTGGGCCTCGGCTTCGGTGCCACCCTCGGTGCCACCAAGCTGGTGTTCCAGAACCTCGCAGGCGAGCCGGGCCTGATGTTCATGCTGCCGATCTTCATCTACCTGTTCGTGGTCGCGATCGGCACCGACTACAACATTCTGATGATCGCCCGCCTGCGGGAGGAGGTCCGCGAGGGCCGCACCCCGCGTGAGGCGGCCGGTGAGGCGATCAAGCACGGCGGCCCGACCGTCGCGGCGGCCGGCTTCATCCTGGCGGCGACCTTCGCCACCATGCTGCTGGCGGGCAACACCCTCTTCAGTGAGATGGGCTTCTCGATCGCTTTCGGCATCGTGCTGGCGGCATTCGTGATGGCGATGTTCTTCACTCCGGCGCTCACCGCGCTGCTCGGCCGGGCGGCCTGGTGGCCCGGTCACGGGGACGTCGCTGAGCACGGCGGTGACGCCGGTCACGGTGGCTCCGCCGCGGCCGCCGCCGCCCACGGCGCCCCGGAGCCGGCCGGCCGGCACTGACGGCACCGGATCCAGGTCGTACCTGGTCAGAGGGCACGCGGCGGTCGCTTCGGCGGCCGCCGCGTGCCCGTCTCCGAGGGCCTGCAAACGTGACGTGCAGGGCAAAAAGTCACTCGATCATTCCGGGGGTCGCCGTGCTACAGTCGACCCAGTTGCAGTTTTGGTTCCCATGAACGTATGTGTGCGCCTGCTGGTACCAACCAACAGGCGCATTTGTTTTGTCCGGTGTTTCAGTCTCCGGATGGGGATCGCGGCTACTTTGGGGCCCACGAGGTGTGGGTCCTGATGCCCCAGTATGAGGAGACGGTTATGGCTACCGGCACCGTGAAGTGGTTCAACAGCGAAAAGGGCTTCGGCTTCATCGAGCAGGATGGTGGCGGCGCTGACGTGTTCGCCCACTACTCGAACATCCAGGCGAACGGTTTCCGTGAGCTGGTTGAGGGCCAGAAGGTCGAGTTCGACGTCACCCAGGGCCAGAAGGGCCCGCAGGCCGAGAACATCCGCGTCATCTGAGTCCAGCTTCCGAGCTGACTCAACGTCGCGAACCGAGGGCCCGTACCGCACGGTGCGGGCCCTCGTGCATGCCGCCGAACGGCCGGGGCGGCAGAGTTTCCTTTCTCTCCTGACGGCCGACGCCCCCCGCCACCGCGGGAGGTATACCCCCAGGTCCGCGCCACGGCACAGCCGTGGTCGTCGGCCGTACAGGACGGACACCATCACATGACCGATCAGTCACGCCCGCAGCGCAACCGCACCGGCGGCCGCCCGCAGGCAGCCGCAGCCGGCCAGGCCGGCCGGGGCCGCCCCCGCACCGGCGGCAGCTCCAGCAGCAACGGCGGCTTCAGCGACGCCCAGCGCCGCAGCGGCAGCAGCAGCGGCGGCCTGCGCGGCGCCGCGGCCGCCAACGGCGGCGGCCGGGGCCGCGGCCGCTCCGCCGCCCCCCGTGAGCGCGCCGTCGAGGCGCCCGCCGACTTCGCCGTCGTCGAGGGCACTCCGGCCCGCCCGCCGGCCGCGACCTTCGCCGAGCTGGAGATGCCCAAGGGCCTGCTCTCGGCGCTGACCCGCGAAGGCGTCACCGAGCCCTTCCCGATCCAGTCCGCCACCCTGCCGGACGCCATCGCCGGCCGCGACGTCCTCGGCCGCGGCCGCACCGGCTCCGGCAAGACCCTGGCCTTCGGCCTGTCGATCCTGGCCCGCACCGCCGGCCGGCGCGCCGACGCCCGCCGCCCGCTGGCGCTCGTCCTGGTCCCGACCCGCGAGCTCGCCCAGCAGGTCACCGACGCCCTCACGCCGTACGCGACCGCCGTCAACCTGCGGATCGCCACCGTCGTCGGCGGCATGTCGATCACCCGGCAGGCGAACGCGCTGCGGCGCGGCGCCGAGGTCCTGGTCGCGACCCCCGGCCGGCTCGACGACCTGATCAACCGGCAGGACGTCCGGCTGGACGAGGTCGCCATCACCGTCCTCGACGAGGCCGACCAGATGGCCGACATGGGCTTCCTCCCGCAGGTCACCAAGCTGCTGGAGCAGGTCGCCGAGGGCGGGCAGCGGATGCTGTTCTCCGCGACCCTGGACCGCAACGTGGACCGCCTGGTCCGCCGCTTCCTGACCGACCCGGTGACGCACTCCGTCGACCCGTCGGCCGGCGCGGTGACCACCATGGACCACCACGTGCTGCACCTCGACGCCACCGACAAGGCGTCCGCCACCGCGCACATCGCCGCCCGCGAGGGCCGGGTGATCATGTTCGTGCACACCAAGCACGGTGCCGACCGCCTCGCCAAGCAGCTGCTGGCCACCGGCGTGAAGGCCGCCGCCCTGCACGGCGGCAAGTCCCAGCCGCAGCGCAACCGCACCCTGGACCAGTTCCGGGACGGCGCCGTCACCGCGCTGATCGCCACCAACGTGGCCGCCCGCGGCATCCACATCGACGGCCTCGACCTGGTCGTCAACGTGGACCCGCCGATCGACCACAAGGACTACCTGCACCGCGGCGGCCGCACCGCCCGGGCCGGCGAGTCCGGCACCGTCGTCACGCTGGTGCTGCCCGAGCAGCGGCGTGAGATGAGCCGCCTGATGACCACCGCCGGCATCCGCCCGACCACCACCAAGGTCCGCCCCGGCGACGCCGAGCTGGCCCGGATCACCGGCGCCCGCACGCCGTCCGGCATCGCGGTCACGCTGGCCGTGCCGATCTCCCAGGCCCCGGTCGCGGCCGCCGCCGCCCCGCGCCGCCGCTCCGGCCCGCGCTCCGCGCTGCCGGCCGACGTCGACATCAACGGCAACGCCCGCCGTCGCCGCCCCAAGCAGCGGATGGGCACCACCGGTGGCGCCGCCACCCACACCGCCGCGGGCTTCTCCGGCAAGGCGAGCGCCGGCTCCAAGCCCGGCTCCGGTTCCAGGAGCGGCGGCAACTACGGCACCGGACGTCAGCGCCGCCAGGCGAACTGACGCCGCATCGCACACCGGCGGAGCGGGCACGGCCTTCGGGCTG